>DAIRFU010000359.1:0-7409 GCA_036794935.1 Kofleriaceae bacterium
CATGTTGAGCGTGAAGCCGGCGATCATCATCAGACCGAACGTCGAGACGATCGAGACCGGGATCGCGATCGCGGCGACGACCGTCGAGCGCAGGCTACCGAGGAACAGCAGCACGACGAGGGCGGCGAGCAGCGCGCCGACGACGAGGTGCTCGAGCACCTGCGACGCCGCGGTGCGGATCTGGATCGAGTTATCGCGGACGATATCGACGCTGTAGCCGGCCGGCAGGCTGCTCTCGAGCTCGCTGACCGCGGCCTTGACCGAGTCGACGACGGCGACCGTGTTCGTGCCGGTCTGCTTGCGCACCGACAGCGCGATGGCCGGCACGCCGTTACGCAGCGCCGCGGTCTCCGCCTCCTCCTCGGCGTCCTCGATGTCGGCGACCTCGCGCACGCGCACGGCGTGGTCGCCCTGCTGGCGGACGACGATGTCGCCGATCTGCTTGGCCTCGACCGCGCGGCCCTCGATGCGCAGGGTCGTGTTCTTCGGGCCCATCTCGAACTGGCCGCCCGGCAAGTTGACGTTCGCGGCCGTGATCGCGCGCTGCACCTCGAGCGCGGACACGCCGGTCGCGGCGAGCCGGATCGGGTCGAGCTCGACGTTGATCTGGCGCTCCTGGCCGCCGAGGATCACGATCTGGCCGACGCCCTTGAGGCGCTCGATGCGCTGCTTGACCTGCTTGTCCGCGAACCGGGTCAGCTCGCGGGTCGAGACTTCCTTCGGGCCCTTGACCGACAACACGACGACGGGCGCCGCGTCGGGGTCGGCGCGCCGCACCTCCGGCCGCGAGCCCGGCGGCAGGTCACGCAGCACACTCGCGATGTGCTCGTTGATGTCGTTCGAGGCATCCTTCGGATCGATCTCGAGCTCGAACTGAGCGAGCACGAGGGAGACGCCCTCGCTCGAGAACGAGGTCAGCGTGTCGAGACCGTTGACCGTGTTGACGGCCTCCTCGATCTTCTGCGTGACGTCGGTCTCGACGGCGCCCGGCGACGCGCCGGGATACGGCGTGATCACCATGACCATCGGGAAGTCGACCTTGGGGAACTTGTCGACGCCGAGGCTCGTGTAGCCGACGAGCCCGACGACGACGAGCACCGCGATCAGCACGCTCGCGAAGATCGGCCTGCGCACGCAGACGTTGGCTAACCACTGCACGGGTTACTCCACCACCGCACGGCCGTCGACGACGTCGTTCGTGACCTTGGCGACGACCTTCTCGCCCTTGGCGAGCCCCTGCGCGATCGAGACCTGCCCCGGCGCGGGGGCGGCACCGAGCTGGACGATGCGCTCCTCGAGCACGCCCTTCTTGACGACGAATGCGCGCCACGTCTTGCCGCGCTTGGCGACCGCGTCCTTCGGCACGATCGCCCGCGTCACCTCGCCGACCTTGATGTGCGCCTCGACGAACATCCCGGGCACCAGCTCGGAGCCCTTGTCGATGACCGCCTCGACGATCAACGACCGCGTGCGGCCGATCTCGGCGCCGAGGCGCATGATCGTCGCGCCGACCGCGTGGTCGGGGTTGGACACGGTGAACAGCTCGACGTGCTGGTCCTTCTTGACGAGCGGCACCGAGATCTCGGAGATCGAGAGCTCGGCCTTGAGCGGGTCGTCGTCGACGAGCGTGAACAGCGGCTTGCCCGGTGCGACCCACTCGCCCGGCGCGACCATCTTCTCGGAGATGACACCGTCGAACGGTGCGCGCACCAGGCCGTCGGCGACCGACTTCGCCATCATCTGTGTACGCGCCTGGACCGCGGCGACCTGCTCCTGCGCCGCCGTGCACTGGGTCATCTGGCGGTCGTACTCGGACTTGGTGATCGCGCCCTTGTCGAGCAGCGACCTGGTCCGCTGGCACTCCTGATCGGCGAGCTGCTTCTGGGCGCGTGCCGCCGCCAGGTTCGCCGCCGCCTCGCGGGCACCGAGCGCCGCGCTACGGACGTCGAGCTGGACGACCGGCTGGCCGAGCTTGACCCGCTGGTTGCGCTCGATCATCACGTTGATGACCTTGCCCTGCGTGTCCGCGGTGACGTCGCTGCGCTGGTCCGCGGTGACCAGGCCGGTGACGACGATGACGTCGGGCGTCGGGCCCTCGGTCACGGCCGCCGTGGCGATCTTCAGCGGAGGTGCGGGCGGCGGCTTCGCGGCTTGCCCGCTATCCGAAGGCTTCTTGCAACCGACGAGCGCCACGAGGGCGAACAGCAGAACACGCATCGCGCCGGCTCCGATGCACGAGCCCTGCCATCCGGTTCACATCGACTCAACGAGGTTAGCCTGCGCCGCCTGTAAGGGAACCCGACAGTGTCGCCCCGGAGGACGACAGCTCAGCGCTTCTCGACGTCGTTGCCGAGCGCGTGTGCGAGCTGCGCGAGGGCGACGCGCAGGTCGACGCGCGCGTCGAGAGCGGCGATCCGCGCCCGCGTCAGGTCGGTCTCGGCGTCGACCAGCTCGACGGCCGTCGCGCGATCCGCGTTGAGCAGCTCGCGGCGAACGCGGTAGCTCTCCTCGGCGGCCGCGAGGCCCTTCTCCGTCGTCGCGAGCGAGAGCTGCGCGAGCTGCACCGCCTGCTGCGCCGCGAGTACCTCGATCCGCGTGCCGCGCAGCAGGTTCTCGCGATCGGCGCGCAGCTCGTTGGTCTCGGCCGTGAGCCGGCGCTGGGTCGCGCGTGCCAGCAGCGCGTCGTTGAGCGTCCAGGTCAGCTGCACGCCCGCCTGCCAGGTGAACTTGAACTCCTCGCGCTGCGGGAACACGCGCTGGTTCGGGTTCGCGTAGTCGGCGACCGCGAATGCAGAGAGCCGCGGCACCTTGTTCGCGACCTCGGACTCGCGCTGCTTCTGCTTGGCCTCGATGCCGAGCTCGAGTGCCTGGAACTCGAGCCGGTTGGTCGTCGCGATCTTCAGCAGCTCGTCGAGCGGGCTCGGCGCCGGCGTGTTGATCTCGCCGCGCGGGTCCTCGCCGAGCGCGAGCTCCTCGTCGGGACCCGCTCCGATCAACAGCCGGAGCTGCTCCTCGCGCAGCGTTGCCAGGTTCCGCAGCTGGTTCGCAGCTTGCTCGGCCTGCGCTTCGTTCGACTCGACGCGCATGAGGTCGGCGCGCGATACACGCTGAGCCTCGGCGAGCGCACGCACCTGGCCGAGCACGGCCTGGACCTGCACGACCTGGCGCTCGGCGACGAGCACCTGCAGGCGTGCGCGCAGCCACTCGTAGTACGCGAGCCGCGCCTCCTGCCCGGCGTTGACCACGCTCGACCGCGCGGTCGTCCGCGTGGCGTCGGCGCCGAGCTTCGCCGCTCCGATCAGCTTCGGGAACCGGACCAGGTAGTCCGAGAGTGGGATACCGAGCTGCCCCTCCACGAGATACGAGTTCTCTGGAAACGCGAGCGGCGGGAACATCGGGCCTAACACGAGCCGGTCGAGGTGCGAGAGTCTCGTGTACGACGCCCTGCCGGCGACCTGCGGCACGCGGGCGAGCTCGGCCGCCTGCACATTCGCGATCGCCGCCTCGACCTCGGCGAGCCGCCGCTGCACCGTCGGAGAGACCTTGCCGGCGCGCGCGGCGGCCCGGTCGGCCGTGAGCCCACCGGCGACGAACATCGCGTTCAGGTCGGTCTCGAATGCCGTCATCTCGTCGGCGACGGAGTGCTCGGCCGGGCGGGCCGGAGCGGGGCGCGGAGCCGGCGCACGCGGCGCGGGCTGGGCGAGGACAGGCGTAGCCGCGAACAGACAGGCGGCCAAGGCGAGGCGAAACGTCATGGGGCCGACCAAAGCACCGCCCGTGCCACGACGCCAGTCGCCGAGGTCCCCGACTTCGCGGGTGATCGACAGGCGATCTGTCGGCGCGCCTTACAATGAGCGGTATCGATCCGTGACCGCGGTGGTCACATTTCGATCCGGCGACGCGCAACGCGGTGTTCGGGCTAGAGTTGCGCTCATGGCCACCGCGACGCGCACCGTCACCTCGGCTGGCACGACGCTGGCACAGCCCGCGGCCGTGTCCGAATCGCCCCGCCACGCCGACATCTGGCGCGGTCGCCGCAACGCTCACTTCCTCGAGGAGACGCGGACGATCACGCGGTGGGCGGTGCTGCTGGGCGGTCTCGTGCACGCGGCCGCGATCGCGATCCTACTGCACGCCGGCTACCCGGGCTGGCGGCTCGCCGCGATCGGCGGCCTGTTCCTCGTGTTCGCGGGCCTGCAGCGGTTCATGCTCGCGCGAGCCCGCCAGGAGCAGTGCGTCGAGGCCGCGTTCACGGTGATGAACGTCGCCGCGCAGCTGTTCGTCGTCGGCTGCGCGACCCTGACCGGAGGCCTCTACTCGCCCTTCCTCCCCGCGTTGCTGCTGCCGTCGATCGTGTCGCTGCTGTTCTTTGGCCCGATCGCCGCGTCGCGCTGGATCGCGCTGTGTAACGGCCTGCTCGTCGTCGCGATGCTCGCCCTGCCCGACTCGTACGTCGGCCCGCAGCTGCCTGCGACGCACTACGCCCTGTCCGTGCTGCTCACGTTCGGCTGGAGCCTCTTCATGCTCCACACCATGGCCATCAAGCTGGCCAGTGCGGCGAGTCGCGCCGGTGACTCGTACGCGTGCCTTCGCGAGGAGCGCGTCGCCGAGGCGGAGGCGCAGCTGCGCCGGCTCCAGTCCGTCGGCGCGAAGGTCGCGCACGAGCTCAAGAACCCGCTCGCCTCGATCAAGGGCCTGTGTCAGCTCGTCGCCCGCGCGCCCGAGAGCGAGCGCACCCAGGAGCGGCTCGCGGTCGTCGCCTCCGAGATCAGCCGCATGGAGACGATCCTGAACGAGTACCTCTCGTTCTCGCGCCCGCTCGAGGATCTCCGTCCCGAGTCGTTCGATCTCAGCGCGCTCGCCCGCGACGTCCTCGAGGTCCTCGCCGGCCGCGCCGACCAGGGAGGCGTCCTGCTCTCGCTCGATGGTGGTGCGGAGCCGGTGCATGGCGATCCACGCCGTCTCAAGGAGGCCCTCATCAATCTCGTCGCCAACGCGATCGAGGCGACCCCCAACGGCGGCTCGGTCCACCTCCGGGTCCGACACGGTCTCGGCGGTGTCACGCTCGACGTCAAGGACTCCGGCCGCGGCATTGCGCCCGATGATCTCGAGCGTCTCGGCACCTCGTTCTTCACCACGCGGCCCAACGGCACCGGCCTCGGTGTCGTGCTCGCGCAAGGCGTCATCACCCAGCACGGCGGCTCGCTCTCGTATTCGAGTGCCGTCGGCCACGGCACCACCGCGACCATCATGCTGCCGGGCAAGCCTGTCACCGCCGCCCCGGAGCCGGCCCCGCGCGCCGCGATGGTCGAGGCCCGCGCATGAGCACGGTCCTGCTCGTCGATGACGAGCCCGGTGTCCTGTTCACCCTCGGCGAGGTCCTGGCCGAGCGCGGTCATCGCGTGATCAGTGCGCGCTCCGGCACCGACGCCCTCACCAAGCTCGACGACGTCGAGACGGTGCTCACCGATCTCTCCATGCCCGGCATGGACGGCCTCGAGCTGATGACCCAGATCGCGGCTCGCGATCCCGAGCTGCCCGTCATCCTGCTCACCGCGCATGGCTCCGAGCGCGTCGCGGTCGCCGCGATGAAGCGTGGCGCGTACGACTACCTCGCCAAGCCGTTCGACATCGACGAGGTCGCGGTCGTGATCGAGCGTGCCGTCGAGGCCCGCCACCTGCGCGTCGACAACCGCCGGCTCGCTGCCGAGCAGACCCTCGGCCGCCGCATCATCGGCGCCAGCCGGCCGATGCGCCGCCTGCTCGAGGCCACCGGCCGGGTCGCGTCCAAGGACGTCACCGTGCTCGTGCGCGGCGAGACCGGCACCGGCAAGGAGTTCGTCGCCGAGCTGCTCCACGCGCAGTCCACGCGCGCCGCCAAGCCCCTCGTCCGCTTCAACTGCGCCGCCCTGCCCGCCGACCTCGCCGATGCCGAGCTGTTCGGCCACGCGCGCGGCGCGTTCACCGGCGCGAGTGCGAGCCGCCCCGGCTTCTTCGCCCAGGCCGACGGCGGCACCCTCATCCTCGACGAGGTCGGCGAGCTGCCGCCCGTGGTCCAGGCCAAGCTCCTGCGCGCTCTGCAAGAAGGCGAGATCCAGCCCGTCGGCTCCGGCCGCATCGACAAGGTCGACGTCCGCGTCGTCGCGTCGACGAACCGCGACCTCGCCGCCGACGTCAAGGCCGGCACCTTCCGCGAGGATCTCTATTATCGCCTCGCCGTCGTCGAGCTCGTCGTGCCGCCGCTGCGCGACCGCAAGGATGACATCCCCGCGCTCGCCGAGGAGTTCGCGCGCCGCTACGGCGATCGCTTCGGCCTCGGCGCGATCACCCTCGAGCCGGCGCTGATCGAGGCCCTCGCCCGCACCGACTGGCCCGGCAACGTGCGCCAGCTCGAGAACACGATCGCGCGCCTCGCCGCCCTCTCGACCGGTGGCGCGATCTCGCTCGCCGATCTGTCGTCCGCGAACCACGGCCACAACGGCGGCGCCCCCGAGGCGAGTGACTCACAGCCGGCGATGACGCCGAGCGATGCCGACGAGCCCGTGCCCGACGCACGCAATGGCCCGTCGCTGCGCGAGCAGGTCGAGGCGTTCGAGCGCGGCCTCGTCGGGCGCGCCCTCGATTCCACCGGCGGCAACCAGTCCGAAGCCGCGCGCCGGCTCGGCGTCTCGCGCGTCACGTTGATCGACAAGATGAAGAAGTACGGGCTGAACCAGCAGGGCAAACGCTAACAAGCGCTGCCATCCGCGCCTGCGTCCGAATTGTCTCCTCGATACGATCGCGGCGATGGCAGCGAGTGTTGTTTGGCACGCGCGCAGCGCGCCGGGTTAGCGCCGATGGCGTCGGAGCAGCAGCCCTGCGATCAGCGTGACCGCCATGCTCATGAGCGCGGGTTGAATCGAGGCATCCCGTGCCCCGGTCGCATAGAACACGAGCATCGCAGTCGCTCATGCCCCGCGGATCATCGGAGATGAAGCGGGATAGCCGAAGCCGCTCGGAGGGATCATGGCGCGCCTGACTCGCGACGAGATCATCGCCGGATGGACGCGCCTCGGCGAGTTGGCGGCCGCCGAGGGCCAGATGATCGAGCTGCTCGCGATCGGCGGCGCTGTGATGGCGGTGCACTTCCGCGCTCGCGAGGCCACGGCGGATGTCGACGCCGTGTTCGAGCCCGCGCGCGAGACCAGGGAATGGGCCGAGCAGGTCGCCGAAGAGAACGGCTGGCCGGCGGACTGGCTCAACGACGGCGCGAAGGGATACGTCAACCAGAAGAGCGCCGGCCCGGTGCTCCACGAAAGCGCGGGGATTCGCGTCACCAGCGCAGCGATCCCGCACCTGCTCGCCCTCAAGCTCATGGCCTGACGCGACGACGTCGAAAGCACCTCGCTCGCGGATCTCCGATCGATGGG
>DAIRFU010000025.1:0-17984 GCA_036794935.1 Kofleriaceae bacterium
GGCCCACGGCGATCGTGCTCACGCGTCAGCCGGTGGCGACGCTCGATCGATCGGTCTACGCACCGGCCGAGCTGCTCGCGCGCGGAGCCTATGTCCTCGACCGCACCGACGAGGAACCCGATGTGATCCTACTCGCGAGCGGCTCGGAGGTCGGCTTGCTCGTCGCTGCCCAGCCGCTGCTGCGCGCTGCCGGTGTACGCGCCCGCCTGGTGTCGATGCCATCATGGCGGCTGTTCGAGGAACAGTCCGCCGACTACCGGGACACCGTGCTCCCACCGCAGGTGACCGCGCGCCTCGCGGTCGAGGCGGCCTCGCCGTTCGGCTGGGAGCGCTGGACCGGTACGCACGGTGACGTGCTCGGACTCGATCGGTTTGGCGCGTCGGCGCCGGGCGAGATCGTCCTCGCCCAACTCGGATTCACGGCCGACGAGGTCGCCCGCCGTGCGCTCGCACTGGTGAACCGGAAAGGATCGAAGTGACATGGACATCAAGGAGCTTCAGAAACACGGCCAGTCGGTCTGGCTCGACTATTTTCGCCGCGACCTGATCGCGAGCGGCGAGCTCGCGCGGCTGGTCGAGCACGACGGGATCCGCGGCATCACGACGAACCCGACGATCTTCGAACAGGCGATCTCCGGTACCACGCTCTACGACGCATCCCTCGAGCGGGACGTCAGGCGGCAGGACGAGCCACCGCGCACGATCTACGAGCGGCTCGTCATCGAGGATATCCAGCGAGCGGCCGACGTCCTGCGCCCCGTGTTCGACGCGACCGACGGCGCCGACGGATTCGTGTCGATGGAGGTGTCGCCGTATCTCGCGCACGACACGCGCGGCACGATCGAGGAGGCGCGACGGCTCTGGCGCGAGATCGCGCGCGACAACGTGATGATCAAGGTCCCCGGTACCGCCGAGGGGGTGCCCGCGATCGAGCGGTTGATCGCGGAGGGCATCAACGTCAACGTCACGCTGCTGTTCGGGCGCGATGCCTGCCGCCAGGTCCGCGACGCTCACATGGCGGGGCTCGAGGCGCTGGTCGCCCACGATGCGCCGATCGATCGCGTGGCCGGCGTCGCGAGCATGTTCGTCAGCCGGGTCGACGTGCTCGTCGAGAACGTGCTGCACGACCGGATCGCGAACGCGACAGGTGACGAGCGCACCACCCTGGTCGGGCTCCTCGGCAAGGTCGGGATCGCGAACGCGAAGCTCGCGTACCAGGACTGGAAGGAGAGCTGCGCCAGCGCGAGGTGGAAGGCGCTCGCCGCGCGCGGCGCCCGCCCGCAACGCCTGCTGTGGGCGAGCACGGGCATGAAGGATCCCAAGCGGCGCGACGTCCTCTACGTCGAGTCGCTGATCGGTCCAGACACGATCGATACGGTCCCGCCCAAGACGCTCGAAGCCCTGCGCGACCACGGCGATGCAGCGCCGCAGCTCGAGCAGGGTCTCGACGAGGCGCGGCGCGTGATGGACACACTCGCGCGCGTGGGGATCTCGATCGACGAGCTCGCCGATCGCCTCGTCCAGCAGGGCGTCGACAAGTTCGCCTCGTCGTTCGACGACCTCTTCGCGTCCGTCGCGAAGAAGCGCGCGGACGTGTTGAAGGGGGCACTCGTCCGGACCTCGTACGTCATGCCGGCGCCGCTCGAGGCCGACGTCTCCGCGACGCTCGAGGACTGGCGCACCGAGGCGAAGGTGCGGCGGCTGTGGGCGCGCGACGGGTCGTTATGGACCGACCGCGACGAACAGCGATGGATGGGTTGGCTCGATCTCGTGTCTCACCAGCGGCTCCTGGCGTGCGATCTCGTCGAGCTCGGCGCGAAGGTCCGGGAGCGCGGCTTCGCGCACGCCGTGGTCCTCGGGATGGGTGGTTCGAGCCTGTGCGCCGATCTGCTGGCGAAGACATTTGGCCCGGTCAGCGGCAGCCCGCACCTGCACGTGCTCGACTCGGTGGACCCGGCGCAGATCCTGGCGCTGCAGTCGCGCATCACGCTGGCAGACACCCTGTTCATCGTCGCGAGCAAGTCCGGCAGGACACTCGAACCGAACCTGCTCGAGTCCTACTTCTACGAGCTCATGCGCAACGAGGTCGGTGATGCGGGCGTGGGCCTGCACTTCATCGCGGTGACCGACGCGGGATCGTCGCTGTCACACACCGCCGAAGCGAAGCACTTCTCGCGGACGTTCATCGCGCCGTCCGACGTCGGCGGTCGCTACTCGGCGCTGTCGAGCTTCGGCATGGTCCCGGCCGCCGTCATGGGGCTCGACGTGCCGGAGCTCCTCGACCGTACCGAGACCATGGTCCATGCCTGCGCGGCGTACGTGCCTCCGAGCGAGAACCCAGGCGTGCTGCTCGGCGCGATCCTCGGCACGCTGGCCAAGGCGGGCCGCGACAAGATCACGTTCGTGGTGTCTCCGCAGCTCGCCCAGCTCGGCGCATGGCTCGAGCAGCTGCTGGCCGAATCGACGGGCAAGGCCGGCAAGGGGCTCATCCCGGTCGACGCCGAGCCGCTCGGCCCGCCCAGCGTGTACGGAGCCGACCGCCTGTTCGTCTACGTGCGACTCGACCGGGCCTTCGACTCGTCGCAGGACGCTGCAGTGGCGGCATTGCGCGAGGCGGGGCACCCGATCGTCCGGATCGCGATCGCGGACACGATGGACGTCGGGCAGGAGTTCTTTCGCTGGGAGATCGCGGTCGCCGTCGCGGCCTCGATCCTCGGCATCGACCCGTTCGATCAGCCGGACGTCGAGGCCAGCAAGATCCAGACGAGATCGCTCGTCGAGGCCTTCGAGGTCAGCCGCTCGTTGCCGGCCCAGGCACCGTTTCATCGCGAATCGGGCATCGCGCTGTTCGCGGACGATCCCAATCGCCACGCGATCGAACGCGCCGCGGGCTCACAGACGAGCCTCGCGGGCCTGCTGCGCGCCCACATCGGGCGGAGCAAGCCGGGCGACTACTTCGCCGTGCAGGCGTATCTCGCGCACGAGGCAGCGCACGTCGACCAGCTGCAAACGATCCGGCAGCTGGTGCGAGATGGCCGGCAGCTCGCGACGACGGTCGGCTTTGGCCCTCGGTTCCTGCACTCGACGGGACAGCTGCACAAGGGCGGCCCCAACACGGGCGTCTTCCTGCAGATCACGTGCGACGACGCGCACGAGCTCGCCGTGCCCGACCGCAGCTACACGTTCGGAGTGGTCGAGGCGGCGCAGGCGCGCGGCGACTTCGCCGTGCTCGCCGAGCGTGGCCGTCGCATCCTGCGCGTTCACCTGGGCGCGAACGTCGGTGTCGGCCTCAACGCTCTGCGTGTGGCGATCGAGCAAGCCATGGCGTCATGACCAGCGCGCGGGAGATCCGCCTGTTCATCGCAGACGTCGATGGAACGTTGGTCACGCACGACAAATCGCTCACCGCTCGCACGCGCACCGCGGTCGAGGCGTTGGGTGCGGCCGGTATCGCGTTTGCGATCGTCAGCAGTCGGCCAGCGCGCGGGCTGGCGATGCTGATCGATCCGCTCGCCATCACCACCCCGGTGTCCGCGTTCAACGGCGGAATGATCGTCGAACCCGATCTGACCAGCGTGCTCGTACGACGCACGCTACCGCTCGATCTCGCGAACGACGTCGTCGTACAGCTCGTGCAGGCCCGCCTCGACGTGTGGGTCTACACCGCCGGGGGCTGGTTTGTCCGCCGGCGGGATGCGGCGTATGTGGAACACGAGGAATACACCATCCAGCTCGCGCCGACCGTCGTGTCCGATGTGCAAGGCGTGCTCGATGGTGCGATCAAGATCGTCGGGGTCAGCGACGACGTGGCCCGCGTTGCGCGCTGCGAGACGGACCTGCGTGGCAGCGCGGGCGACCGCGCCGCGATTGCACGTTCACAACCGTACTACCTGGATGTCACGCATCGCGACGCCAACAAGGGCATGGCCGTGCGCTATCTCTCTGCCACGCTCGGCATTTCACTCGCGGAGATCGCGAGCATCGGCGACATGTCCAACGACGTGATGATGTTCGACCTCTGCGGCCTCAGCATCGCGATGGGCAATGCAAGTCCCGACGTTCAGCGCAGGGCCGACCTCGTGACAACCTCGAACGAGGAGGAGGGCTTTGCAAACGCCGTCGAGCGGTTCGTGCTCGGGAGGCGGTGAGCCCGCACGCGATCGAGCCAGCGCTCCTACCAGCGCATGAGCTGCGTGATCTGGATCAGGTTGCCGCAGGTGTCGTTCAGCTTGGCGATCTTCGAACCGGTCACCTCGGTGGGCGGCATCTGGAGCTCGCCGCCGCGCGACTTGATGCGCTCGCAATCGGCCTGCACGTCATCGCTGAAGAACATGATCGCGGGTTGGCCCTGCTGGAACAGCGCCTGCTGGTAGGCCTTGGCCGCGGGGTTCGTGGCGACCGCCAGCTGCAGCTCCGTGCCCTCCGGCTCCTCGGCCGAGGCCACGGTGAGCCAGCGAAACGCTCCCTGGCTGAAGTCCGCTTTCTTCACGAAGCCAAGCACTTCGGTATAGAAGCGCAGCGCCTTGTCCTGGTCATCGACGTACACGGTGGTCAGTTTGATCTTCATCGGTGTTCCTCTGGTTACAGCGCGGACCTTGCCGCCTTCATTGCCATGACGGATGGCAGCAGCCAAATGTGACCGGGAGGAGCAATTTCACGCACGCATCACGGCAGGTCCTCGATCACGAGCTCGGCCAGGGCGTCTGGATCGACGATGATCTCGGCATCACGGATCGTGGTGCCGGCAAACTCGAAGACCAGCACCCGGCCGATCCTGCCGCCGGGAGCGAAGGCGAGCCCCACGGCCCCATCGACGAGGACGGGCCGCATGTGCTCGGCGGCGCGCTGGAACGACATCGCGCCACTCGCCCACGTGCGGTTGCCACCGAGCACGGCGACGAGCGCCTCGACGTCGCCGGCGCGCATCGCGGTGATGAACGCCTCGACCAGGCGTCGCTGACTCGCGAGATCGATCTCCGGCGCAGACGCGCCCTGAACGCGCCGGCGTGCACGGCTCGCGAGCTGACGCGCGGCCGCGGTCGACCGGCCGACGATCGGCGCGATCTCGTCGAACGACATCGCGACCAGATCGTGAAGCACGAACGCGATCCGCTCGGCGGGCTCGAGCTTGTCGAGCAGGACCAGCAGCGCGAGGCCGACCGAGTCGGCGAGCTCGCGATCCGCCGTCGCCCGGGAGGCGGTGGTCGGCTCCGGAGCAGCCGCGAGCGGCTCCTCGCGTCGCGAGGTCCGGCTGCGCAGCATGTCGAGACATACGCGGGCGACGACCGTGGTCAGCCAGCCGCGCAGGTTCTCGACGGCGCTGATGTCAGCGCGCGTGAGCTTGAGCCAGGCCTCCTGCACGGCGTCGTCGGCCTCGCTGGCCGAGCCGAGCATGCGGTACGCCACGAGCCGCAGGTGCTCGCGGTGCTCCTCGAATGCGTCGGCGACCTCGGTCACGATGCTCGCCGAGCGAACGGACCTAGCAGTCCTGGAGCGCGGCGCACGCGGCCGGCAACGTCTCCGCGTTGCAGATCTCGTCGTCGCTCAGCGAGAACGTGGCGTCGGCGCACGCGCGGGCGTCACCGACCGTGGCCGTGCACGTCGTCGGGGCCGGCTCGCCGGCATCGGCGCACTCGGCCGCGGTGTAGCCGATCGTGATCGTCGTGCCCGAGCAGTCCACGGTCCGCTCCGGGAAGTCGTCGACGAACTCCGAGCACAGGTCCTGCGCTTCATCGGCACTGAGGTCAGACAGCTTCTTGGAATCGTCGACGCCGCCGCCACCACCGCAGCCCATCAACACGACCGCTAGGAAAAAGAGTTTCTTCATCCGCACCATCGTACGTGAGGTCGCCGCGCCCGCGCCAGTTCCGCGCGGGGTTAAAGCGGCAGGGTCTGGCAACGGCTCAACGCACGCCGGCGAACGACACGACGCTGTCGCTGGTGAGGCCGGCCGCGTTCGCCTCGTCGGTGTCGATGTGCAGGTCGAGCGTGTACTCGGGATTGATCCGCACGATCACGTCTCCCATCGTCATCTCGCGGTCCCCGTCGATGCGGACCTCGATCATGCTCTGGTCGGCGACCCCGTAGGCCTTCGCCTGCTCCGGGCTCATGTGAACGTGCCGATGGGCGACGATCACCCCGCTGGCGATCGCGAGGGTACCGGCGGGGCCGCGCAGCGTGATGCCCGGGGTGCCGTCGAGCTTGCCGCTCTCGCGCAGCGGCGGCGAGACGCCGAGCGTGAACGCGTCCGTGCGCGCGAGCTCGACCTGGGTCTGCTTGCGCAGCGGCGCGATGATCGCGACGTTGCGGATCTCGCCCTTGGGGCCGACCAGATCGACCGTCTCGCGCGTGACGAACTGGCCGGGCTGCGTGACATCACGCTTCCTGGTGAGCTCGTAACCGGCGCCGAACAGCGCGTCGGTATCCGCGCGGCTGAGGTGGACGTGTCGGACACTGACGCCGACCGGGATCGGCTTCGCGCGCACGCTGCGAATCGCGCCGGTCGCACCGGCGATGCAGCGCATCACCTCGCGCGCGATCATGCGTTCCTCGTCGGTGCGCACGACGAGCACCTTGGTCGGCGCGCCATCCTGCGAGACCTCGGCGATGCCGCCCTGCTCTGCGGCACGCCGGGTGCGATTGGCTTCTTCATCGAGCGCGACCCCCATGTAGATGAGGCCATCGCAGGCGCGACTGCGGACGAGCGCGGAGTTCTCGCCGATGCCGCCGGTGAACACGATCGCGTCCGCGCCTCCCAGCACGGCTGCGTACGCGCCGATGTACTTGCGGATGCGATGGACGAACACGTTGATCGCGAGGCGCGCCCGCTGATCGCCGCCGTCGGCCGCGCCCTGGATGTCGCGGAAGTCAGCACCGCGGCCCGACAGACCTGCGAGGCCCGAGCCGCGGTTGAGGAGCCGCTCGATCTCGTCGAATGACATGCCATCGCGCGCGAGCAGGAGCGCGATCGCCGGATCGAGATCACCCGACCGCGTCCCCATGACGAGACCTTCGAGTGGGGTCATGCCCATCGAGGTCTCGACGGAGATGCCGCCATCGATCGCCGCGACACTCGCGCCGCCACCGAGGTGGCAGGTGATCAGCTTGAGCCGCGACACGTCGGTCCGCAGGTATTCGGCCGCCGACAGCGCCATGAACTGATGGCTCGGGCCGTGGAAGCCATAGCGGCGCACGCCCTTGTCCAGGTAGAGCTCGTGCGGGACCGCGTACGTATATGCGTGCGGCGGCAGCTGCGCGTGGAACGCGGTGTCGAACACCGCGACGTGCGGGACCGCGCCAAACACCTCGCGCGCGGCACGAATGCCGGCGAGGTTGGCGGGGTTATGTAGCGGCGCGAACACCGCGCACTCGCCGATGATGTGCTCGACCTTCTCGTCGATGCGGGTCGGAACGATCAGCCGCTCGCCACCGTGCACGACGCGATGGCCGACCGCTCCGATCGCAGCCGGGTCCGGCACCGGTCCCCCCGCGCGCGTCAGGTGCGCGAGGATCGCGCGCAGCGCCGACGCGACCGTGCTGCCGTCGACCACGGCCGAGCCCGTCTCGTCGACATGCTGCGCATCGGCGGTGCCCACGCGCTCCACTCGACCGATCGCGAGGCGAGTCTCCGTGTCCATCTCGTACAGGTTGTATTTGACGGACGTGGACCCGACGTTGACGACGAGGACCTGCATCACCGGCCATGCTAACGGATCGCCGTACCGCCGGTCGAGTGGCCCGCGAGCGCACGCACGAGCCTGGGCGCCCGCCACGTCGCCGGCTGCGAGCACCGACTTCAGAGTTCCTCGGCTCGGCACGGCACGCGGTTTGTAGCCCTCGATACCGATGAAGGACGGTAACGGGCACGCAAGACTCCGGATCGCGCAGGTCGCGCCGCTGCACGAGAGCGTGCCACCGCAGCTGTACGGCGGTACCGAGCGCGTCGTCGCGTATCTGACCAATGCGCTCGTCGCGCTCGGCCATGACGTCACACTATTCGCGAACGGCGACTCGGTGACCGACGCGAAGCTCGTCGCGACGGTGCCGCACGGCCTGCGGCTCGCCGGTTGCGCCGACACGCTGTCGCCCCACCTGTTCATGCTCGAGCAGGTCTATCGCCGTGCGCACGAGTTCGACGTCGTGCATTTCCACCTCGATCAGCTGCACTTTCCGACCACCTACCGAGAAGGCGTGCGACACGTGACCACGCTGCACGGCCGCCTCGACCTCCCCGAGATCTGGCCGCTCTACCGGCTCTTCGAGGAGATGCCCGTGGTCTCGATCTCGGACGCGCAGCGCGCGCCGATGCCGTGGGCGGCATGGCAGGGCACCGTCTATCACGGGCTCCCCGCGCGACGCGGGCTCGTGCCGTCAGCTGGCGAGTACCTCGCGTTCCTCGGGCGGATCTGCCCCGAGAAGGGCATCGATCGCGCGATCGAGATCGCTCGCCGTGCCGGCATGCCGCTGCGCGTGGCAGCGAAGATCGATACCGCCGACCGCGCGTACTACGAGCGCGTGATCGCGCCGCTCATGGCGCAACCACACGTCGAGTTCGTCGGCGAGATCGGCGAAGCCGAGAAGCAGGCATTTCTGGCCGGCGCGCGCGCGTTGCTGTTCCCGGTCGACTGGCCGGAGCCGTTCGGCATGGTGCTGATCGAGGCGATGGCCTGCGGCACGCCGATCATCGCCTTTCCGCGTGGCTCCGTACCCGAGCTCGTCGAGGACGGCGTCAGCGGGTTTCTGTGCCGCGATGTCGACGAGGCCGTCGACGCCGTGCACCGAGTCGCGGACCTCTCGCGCCAGGCCTGCCGCGCGGTCTTCGACCGCCGCTTCACGGCCGAACGCATGGCGTGTGACTACATCGTTATTTACAGGAGGCTGTTCGATGCCGGAAGAGATCATCCAGATCGAGGACCAGTACTACATCCTGGCACCGAGCAAGCGAGCGGATGACCGCGCCCGGGTCATCAAACAGGGCGAGAGCTTCGCCGTGTTCGACACGTCGGGGTCGATCCGTCCGATCGGGCTCGGCGAGCAAGGCCTCTATCACGAGGGCACGCGGTTCTTGAACCGCTTCGAGCTGGCGCTGCACGGCCGGCGCCTCCAGCCGCTGCGCTCGACGGTTCGCAACGATCACGTGCTGATCGTGGAGCTCACGAACCCCGACGATCTCAGCCTGCCCGAGCCGCTGCCACGCGAGGTGCTGCACGTGACGATCGCGAGCTTTCTGTACCAGGCCTGCTGGTACGCGCGGGTGACCGTCCACAACTTCGCGCTGCACGCGATCGAGATCGACGCCACGACCCGGTTCGCCGCGGACTACGTCGACGTGTTCGAGATCCGCGGCATGAAGCGCTCGCGTCGCGGCACGCTGCACGAGCCCCGCCACACCCAGGACAGCGTCATCCTCGGCTACGACGGTCTCGACGGGGTCACGCGCGAGACCACAATCCACTTTGATCCGGTGCCGAAGACGGTCGAGACCGGCACGGCGACCTGGAGCCTGCGGATCCCGGCGCATGGCGAGCAGTCGTTCGAGGTCACTGCGGCGTGCACGGTGAAGCCCGGGCTGCGCGTCGAGGACAACGGCGACGCGACGAGCTTCGACCGGGCCCTCGAGCAGAGCGCGGCAGCTGTGAGCGGCGCGGCGAGCCCGCGCGTCGAGGTCTCGAACCCGCGCGTGCACGAGTGGATCGATCGATCGGCGTGCGACCTGCGGATGATGACGACCAGCTCCAAGGTCGGGCCGTATCCGTACGCCGGCGTGCCCTGGTACTCGACCATCTTCGGGCGCGACGGCATCATCACCGCGTTCCAGACGCTGTGGCTCGATCCGCGCCTGGTTCGCGGCGTGCTCGCGAACCTTGCCGCGTTACAGGCGACGAAGACCGACCCGGTGCGCGATGCGGAGCCCGGCAAGATCATCCACGAGCTGAGGCACGGCGAGATGGCCGCGCTCGGCGAGATTCCCTTCGGCCGCTACTACGGCAGTGTCGACGCCACGCCGCTGTTCGTCGCGCTCGCCGGCGCGTACTACCGGCGCACCGGCGACCGGGCATTCATCGAGTCGCTGTGGCCGCACGTGGTACGCGCGCTGGACTGGATCGATCGCGACGGCGATCCGGACGGTGACGGCTTCGTCGAGTACGCGCGGCGCACCGCGACCGGGCTCGTCTCGCAAGGCTGGAAGGACTCGACCGATTCGATCTCGCACCGCGACGGCGCGCTCGCCGAAGGACCGATCGCGCTGTGCGAGGTGCAGGGGTACGTCTACGCGGCGCGGCGGGCAGCGGCAGTGCTGGCCCGGCTCGTCGGCGATCACGCGCGAGCGGACGCACTCGAAGCGCGCGCCAGCGAGCTCCGCGCACGGTTTGCGCGAACGTTCTGGTCGGACGAGCTCGGCACGTACTGCCTGGCGCTCGACGGTGACAAGCGGCAGTGCCTGGTCCGCGCCTCCAACGCGGGGCATGCACTGTGGACCGGCATCGCCTCGCCGGCGCACGCCATCCAGGTCTGCAGCTCGCTCATGAACGGACACATGTTCTCGGGCTGGGGCGTCCGCACGCTCGATGATCGCGAGCGACGCTACAACCCGATGTCGTATCACAACGGGTCGGTGTGGCCGCACGACAACGCGATCGCCGCGCTCGGGATGGCGCGCTACGGATTCAAGGAGGAGGCGCTCGCGATCCTCGACTCGATGTATCGCGCGAGCGTCCACTTCGATCTCCACCGCATGCCGGAGCTGTTCTGTGGGTTTCGCCGCATCGAGCACGACGGCCCGACGCCCTACCCCGTCGCGTGCTCGCCGCAGGCGTGGGCCGCTGGCGCTGTCTTCATGCTCCTGCAGGCGTGCATCGGCATCGACATCGATGCGCCGCATCACCGGCTCCGCCTGGTCCAGCCCGTACTCCCCGAGAACATCGAGCGCCTGCGGCTCATCCACGTCCGCGTCGGCGATGCGGTGGTCGACCTACTCCTTCACCGGCGTGGCCAGCACGTCGCCGTCGATGTCGAGCGCTGCGACGGCGAGCTCGAGATCGTCGTGGTCAAGCGGGATGTTCGGCGTCTGGAGTCGTGACCTCGGGTGCCCAGTGGCTGCTACCGCGTCCGGTGAAGCGGTCGTCGGGGCCGTCGTCGTCACTGTCCTCGGGCACGCCGCGCGGGTACGTGCTGTTGCGATCGTGCATGTGCTTCTCGAGTGCGTAGTCATTCGCGACACGGCCTGCGGTGTAGCCACTCTGGCCAAGGCCGAAGGACTCGGTCGATCGTTGCAGGGGTGCTTCCGTCATGACTGGCTAGCGGTGCATCCCGCGTACCGGCGAGGTCGGCGCGCGATAAGCTTCGGAGCGTGGCGATGACGTCCGAGGACATGAAGCGCGCCGCGGCCGCCGCGGCTCTCGCCGAGCTGCCGGATTCCGGGGTCATCGGCCTCGGGTCCGGGTCGACCGCCGCTATCTTCATCGAGTTGCTGAGCGAGAAGGTCCGAGCCGGCAGTCGCTACATCGGCGTGCCGACCTCGCAGGCCGCCCGCGACCACGCGGCCGCGCTCGGCATCCCGCTGCTCGCCGACGACGGACCGTGGGACATCGCGGTCTGCGTCGACGGTGCGGACGAGGTCGGTCCCCGACTCGATCTGATCAAGGGCGGTGGTGGCGCGCACACGCGAGAGAAGATCGTCAACGCCAGCGCGCGAACGAACGTGATCGTCGTCGACGGCTCCAAGCTGTCGTCGCGGCTCGGCGAGCGCTCCGCGATCCCGATCGAGGTGCTCGGGTTCGGGCACGAGGCCACGCGCCACCACCTCGCCGCGCTCGGCACACCGCGACTCCGCATGCGCGATGGCGCGCCGTGGCGCAGCGACGGCGGCAACCTGATCTACGATCTCGCATGCGGGCCGATCGACGCCCCCGGCGCGCTCGAGCGCGCGCTGCGCGGGATCCCCGGCGTCGTGGAGACCGGCCTGTTCATCGGCCGCGCCGATATCGTGCTCGTCGCCCGCGAATCCGGTGTCGAGCGGCGAACCCGCGTGGCTGCTCAGTGACCGAGCGCGCGCGCGAACAGGATGTTGTTCTCGAGATAGATGTGCTGGCGCAGGTCGGTCTCGAGCACCTCGAGGCCGGTGTAGAGCTCGGCCCACGCGGGCGGCGCGTCGGTCGGCGGCTCCATGCCGTTCGTGAGCTCGCGGATCTTCTCGAGCCCCGCGTCGTGGTCCTCGTGCTCGCGCTCCATCATCCGGATCGGCATGTCGATGCCGCCGCCGCGCATGCCGCTGCGGATGGTCGGGAACAGCATGTGCTCCTCCTTCAGCATGTGGCTGTCGAGCGCGCCGAACAGCTCGGCGAGCGCATCCGCGAGGCCGTCCGGCAGCGACGCGTGACCGGCGTACTCGCGCTCCAGCTTGCGCGCGCGCTCGATCAGCAGCGGGAGGTCGCGGCGCAGACCCGCGTGATAGTGCTGCTCGATGTGATCGGCGAGCTCGGTCTGCGTGCGCAGCTCCCAGTTGACCGGCTTGGGGCGAGCGACCGGCTCCGGCGCGGCCGCCGGTGCGGGCTCCGCCGCGGACGCCGGCTCGGGCTGACCGCCGCGGCGCGTGCGGTACGCGGCTTCGAGCCGGTCCAGCAGATCACGTGCGCGTGACGGTGCGCGCGCCCGCGCCTTGCGTGCGAGGTGTTCGAGCTTGCTGAGGATCGGGTTCATGGTGGCGCCGATAGCATGAAGGGGTGAGCGAGCCGATGCGGCAAGACAGCGCGTCGCTGCTCAGCGTTTGGTGACCTCGGCACGCCAGACCTCGGGGCCGTGCTCGATGACCTTGAACGTGAAGCTACGCTCGGGCTCGGTCGCCTCGAGCGTGTAGTACATGCAGATCGGGTCGTGATCGACGGTCAGGTTGAGCGTCGCGCCGGGCACGAGCGTGTGATACGCGCCGAGGATGGTCTCGAGGCGGTCACGCGGCTCCACCTCCCGGATGTCGAGCAGGATCTCTCGCGCGCTCGCGGCATGGCCGCAGCCGGAGCTGCCGCGCGAGTCGAGCCACTTCGCCCACCGCGGCAGCGCCTCGGGCCCACTCGGACACAGGACCGTCGGTCCCGCGTATCCGGAGAGCGCGAGCTCGGAGAGCAGCGGACCGACGCCGCGGCCATCCTGATCGCGCTGCTCCGGCCCGCCGCCGTGCAGGCGCACGACGCCGAGTAGCTCGCGCACCGCGAGCAGCGTCGCGCTCGCGGTCTTGAGGGTGCCTGCGGAGGGTTCGATCTCCCATGCGAGGCCGAGCACCGAGGGCGCATCGACGGCGAGGATCGCCCCGAGCGTCGCGAGCGCCTCGTCGAGCTCGGTCGGGTGACCGAGCAGGAGCCGGGCATTCGCGCGCACGAACGGAGCGACGATGCCGCCGAGTGCTGCCGGATCGACGCCGCGGGGCGGCACCGACACCGGCACGCCGAGCGCGGCGGCCGCGCGGGCGAGCGCCGGCGCGGCAGCCATGTCGACGCGCGCGACGCGCAACGCGACGACGCGAACGTTCGCCGCGCGCACGAGGGCGACGAGCTGGTCGGGGTCTTGCCCCGGAGCCAGCGCGACCTCCACGCCGTCGAGGCCGCGGGCGCCACACGCGACGGCGAGCGTCTCGAGTGACGCGTCCGGCGCGGCTTCGGTGCTCAGGGCCAGCATCAGGCGCGTTTCCCGATGCTCACGCGCCAGACCGCCGGCCCTTGCTCGAGGTAGGACCACTCGAACTGGTCGGGGCGCGTCGCGCTGAACTGATGGCGCAGCGGCGCCGGATCGTGATCGTTGATGAGGGTGAACGTCTCGCCGGGCGCGAGCGCGTCGAAGGTCCGGAAGATGGTCGGGTGCTTCTCGCGCGGCGGAACAATGCGGATATCGAGCTCGATTGCAGGCATCTGAAGTGACTCCTATGGTTCTCTGTGACGGATGAACATGCGAACCAGGTCGGGACCTTGTTCGCGGACCTCGTAGGTGAAGCCGCGCTCGGCGAGCTTCGGCAGCAAGAACTGCGGGACGCGTACGTTGATCTGGACCAGCGTCTTGCCACGGGGCATCGTCGCCAGCGCCTCGAGCGTGCGGACCATCGGCTCGGGCGGCTCGAGGCCGCGGACGTCGAGCACGATCACGTCGCCATCATCGGGGCTCGCGGCCACCGGCGCCGCGGCCGATGCGGAGACGGCACCGGTCTCGTGGTGAAACCACACGCGCCAGTCGTCCGCCGCGAGTCGCTCGGTCGCGTGACCGAGGCCGTGCTTCGCGAGGACCGCATACAGCGGAGCTGGCTCGAAGATCGCGCGCACGCGCAACACGTTGCCCGGCGGCAGCGCGCGCGCCGCGTCGAGGATGAGGCGGAACGGCTCCTTGCCGGAGCGGAGATCCTCGCGGACGTCGAGATCGACGATGCGGTCGGCCGGCAGCTGTTGCAGCTCGGCCGGAATCGGTGGCAACGCACCGGGGCTCGCGGGCACCTCGCCAGCGGGCGGCGCTTCGGTCGGGGCACTCCCCGCGAGCGCGCGGTTCAGCCGGTTGACGAGATCGTCGGCGCCGATGCCGGCGATCCGCGCGGCCTGCTCGACCGTGACGAGCTTCGCCATGGTCTTGCGCATCGCCGCGCTGCGCAGCTTCTCGAAGGCCGGCGAGGCGGCGACGAACACCTCGAGCAGCCGCTCGTCCTGCGCGAGCACCTTCGCGACCCGGTCGTCGGCGCGGATCACAACGCACCTTCCTTGACCAGGCCGGGGTGCCAGGGCGGATCCCACACCACGTGCGGGCTGACCTCGGTCACGCCCGGAACGTCGCCGACGGCGTTGAGGATGCCACCCTTGATCGCGCGCTCCATCGGGCAGCCGCGCGTCGTGAGCGTGAACGTGACCTCGGCGGTGCCGTCGTGGATGGCGACCTCATAGACGAGGCCGAGCGTCACGATGTCTAGACCGATCTCGGGATCGATCACGGTCCCGAGGGCTTCCCACACGAGCTGGCGGGTCCAGTCGTCGGTCGGGTCGGTGGTGGTAGTGGTCATGTGGGTCTCCTCCGGGAGATACGGGCGATCATGATGACCTCGAACAGCGCACCGGCCGCGAAGACGACCGCGAACGCGCGCGCGAGTGCGGCCGAACGCAGGAAGATCGCGACCGCGATACCGGCGTAGCCGGTCACGAGCAGCAGCCCATCGATCAGCGCGGCGCGCTGGGAGAACAGCTCGGCGACCTTGGGCACCTTGCGGATGCCGATCAGGGGGCCGAACCGGTGATACCAGATGAGGAACGGAACGATCTTGTAGTAGTGCCCCGCGATGAACAGCGAGATCGCGCCGAGCAGCACCCAGAAGTACAGCGTGAGCAGGCGGATGTCGGCGAGCCCGCGCGAGAACGCGATCGGCGCGATCACCATCGCCGCGACCAGGCCGATGATGCCGGCGGCGGCCAGCCGCATCCCCGCATCCACCGCGCGCCGCTTGCGGTGACGGAAGAAGCCCACCGCCTGGATCACGAACGCGATGACGCCACCGGCGGCGAAACCTCCGCCGACCGCGTCGAGGCACATGCCACCGACCGGCAGCGCGAGCAGCACGGCGCCCGTGAACAGGAGGCCCACCGCGACCCGGGCCGGGCGCTCGCTCGCGCCGTGCGATAGCAAGAACATCGGCAGCAGCCGGTGCGCGACACCGACGATCGTCATCAATACGATCCCGACGATCGCCACATGTGCGTGCACCGCGATGACGTGAAACCGATGGACGCCGAGGCCGCGCTCGAGCCCGAGCTGGAGCAACACGCCGTACAGCGGCGCCACGATGAGAAACACGCTCGCACCGGCGAGTGCCCACCACGTCACCGATCGCTCGCGCACCGAGAGCAGCGTCGCGGCGAGGTTCACCGCGAACAGCCCGAACGCCGCCGACAGGCCCACCGCGCCGGTGATCACGACACCACGCCGGGCCGCGACCAGCCCGATCACGAATCCGGCGGCGCCGAGCACCTGGAGCGCGAACGTGACGTGCGCGAGCGACTGCCAGCGCAACCGGCGGCCCACCGCCACCGGCAGGAACTGACAGAGTGCGCCGAAGATCGACAGCATGATCCAGCCGAGCGTGAACAGGTGCACGCCCGCGACGACGCGCGGCGCGAAGAACGCGCCGGCCGCGAGCTCGGGCGCGAGCTCGATCAACGCGAGCGAGCCCACCAGGAAGAACCCGAGCGCGGCCGTGAAGTGCTCGCCGGGAAGCACGAGCGGCGGCGCGGCGGTATCCGCCTCGCTGCCGAGCGACTGCGCGGTCGTCGCGGCAATCCGATCCATCCCGACGTGCATACGTACCCTCACGTGAGGATGCGAGTCACATGCCATCCGGGTTCCGCGGCCTTACGCGATGGGATCCGCGCATGCATTGCGTTCGTTGCGCGGCCCTCCGCAGCTGCTGCGTAAAGCTCCTGATTTCATCGAGGGAGGTGCTGGCACGCGTCTCGAAAGGAGATCAGTGGGCTCAAAATGAGAGCGTCGAGCATGATCCAGATCAAGCGCGCCTACGATCCGCCCGCCCGCGGCGACGGCCAGCGGTTCCTGGTCGAGCGGCTGTGGCCGCGCGGCGTCAAGAAGGAGGCGCTCGCGGCGGATGCGTGGCTGAAGGAGGTCGCGCCGAGCACCCAGCTGCGCACGTGGTTCGCCCACCGCATCGAGCGCTGGGAGGGGTTCCAGCGCCGCTACCGCGAGGAGCTCGACGCGAATCGCGCGGGCTGGCAGCCGATCGTCGATGCCGCCCACGACGGGATGGTGACACTCCTTTATGGAGCGCGCGACACCGAGCACAATAGCGCCGTCGTGCTGCGCGAGTACCTGATGCCACGAATCCGAACCAGGAAAACGAAATGATGAAGCCAGCGTCCACCGAACGGGGAGCCGTGTTCGATCTCGCCGCCGCCGAGCGCGAGCTGCGAACGCAGGATGCGTACGCACGTGACGGACACACCGCGCGCACGCTGGTACGCGAGGCCGACCTGCGCATCGTCCTGCTCGTGATGCGAGCGGGCAGCCAGATCGCCGAGCATCACGCCGACGAGACCGCATCGATCCACGCGCTCGCCGGCCAGGTGCGGCTGCACCTGCCGGATCACGTGGTCGAGCTCGCCGCCGGCCAGCTGCTCGTGCTCGAGCCGGGCCTGCGCCACGATGTCGAGGCGGTCGGCGACAGCGCGTGCTTGCTCACGCTCGGCTGGCAGCGGCCGTAGCTCGCGCGCGCCCGGCAGGCGGGTACCGCAGCGTGCGCGTGCGCCGATCGACCTTCGCGAACGGCGTGCGCGTGGCGCGCTCCGCCTTCGCCTCCGTGAAGATGTGGAACACCGGCACGCCGCGCGTGATCGCGTAATCGGTGACGATCCGGCGGTGACAGCGCCACCACACCGCCTCCGCGCACATGATCGCGCAGGTCTCGGTGGCGGCCCGCTCGAGTAGCTCGCCGAGCGCATCGCGAAACGCGGCGGTCTCCGCGTAGTCCGCGTAGTTCTTGAACGCCGGATGCGTCCAGCCCGCGTTGCGCGCGGGATCGATGTCCTTCGCGCGACCGCGCCGGCCGCCGAGGCCGGGCAACTCGATGTAGGCGATGCCGTCGCGCGGCAACTTGCGCCGCAGCGCCGCCGCGTTGAACTGCGGGTTCGCGCGCGAGCGCGTGAAGTGCCGGATGTCGACGAGCGTCACGACCTGCCAGGCACGCAGCGCGGCGACGAGCTCCGCGTAGCTGCGCGTCGAGTGGCCGATCGTGTACAGCCGCCGCTTCATGCACTGCAACCATACCGGGACAAACCGCGTGTGGGTGCGGGTGGAGCATTACGCACCGAGCCTCGACGAGAGCGTGGTGTGAAACCGGCACTGTGGTGAGAACCGCGGTTGACCACGTCGCGCGTGGACTACTACCCGTTCGCGACAATGTCCGCGGGCAAGGCGCGGCGACTCAACATCGCGTTCGACGCGCGCTGGTACTTCGCGGG
>DAIRFU010000025.1:17994-22066 GCA_036794935.1 Kofleriaceae bacterium
CTGTCGCTCGGGTACGACCGGTTCTGACCGCAGCTGCCTTGGCGGCGTGAGCCGGTGCCGGGCACGGCTGGACGATGCCGCGCAGTCCGAACGCCCGCGCCACCCGCGCGACGACGTGCGGGCTGCGGAAGTCATCACCCCACGAAAACGGTGTCGGCGCCGCGAACGTGTACGGGTCGACGCACACGACCGACCCGCGCGGCGCGCTCTCGAGCTGGCGCAGACGGGCGCGCCCCTCGATCCCGGTCACGATGAAGATCGCGAGCGTCACCGCGAGCGTGATGCTGGCGATCGCGATGCTGATGATCCGCAGCGCGCGCGCCTTCGCACGATGCGTCGCGAGCTCGAGCATGAACACACCGAGCGCGAGCGCGACCATCGTGGCCGGTGCGACGAGCAACCGGCTGGGGACCCGCGGCGCGGCGAGCGCGGTGGCGGTCATCACGGCGGCGATGGCGGCAAAGCCGGCGATCGTGCGGCCCGAGATCGCCGCGCGCAGGCGACGACCGGCGATCGCGGCGACGATCACGATCATCGGGCCCGTCCACGCGACGAGCAGCGCGATCACGCCGAGGTTGCCCACCACACCGCGCGCCGCGATCCGGCCGATGATCGAGTGCTCGTTCGCGAGGCCGCCATAGCGGGCGAGCTGGCCCGGCGCGGCGAGCAGCGCGACGTAGCCCGCGACCAGCGCGACGATGCCGGTGAGGGTCCACGCCGGCAGCGCACGATCGCGCCACCACGCGATCCCCGTGCACGCGAGCGCGGCGATGACGAGGCCGATGCCGGTGTGCTCGTTCCCGGCGCCCGCGAGCAGGCCGAGTGGGATCATCGCGAGCGCGAGCCACCACGCCCGGCCCGCGACCGGTGCTCGTGCGGCGAGAAACCGATAGGGCACCAGCCACGCGAGCTGGACGAGCAGCGGATAGACGTAGTTCGTGCAGTTGGGCCGGTAGAACCAGACCGCGCCGAACTGCGGCGTCGTCGCGATCGCGGTCGCGAGGACCTGCACCAGCAGCCAGCCGTCCGCCGGGTCGTGCGGCCGGGGCCACCGCGCGCGCACCAGCGTCATCGACACCACCAGCACGCCGACGATGACGAGCGCGCTGACCGCCGCCGCGAGCACGGGCGCGTGAAAGCTCGCGATCAGCACGAGCTGTCCCCAGCGCGGGTTGCCGTGCAGGTAGCCGGCCTTCGCGTACCAGACGAGGCGCTCCCACGACAGCGGCTCGTGCGCCGCGAAGTAATGCCCCCAGCCGTCGCCCTCGACGGGCTCGCATGTGCAAATCACGAACAGCGTGACTGCCAGCACGCCGAGCAACAAGAAGAACCGCGTCCTCGCACTCACGCGCGGTGCGTGCTGCAAACGCCAAACCGCGGCGTGCCGCCCGTTACCACGCGAGCTTCGCCGCGCGAGCGCCTCAGAATTTCGTCGAGCACATGACGCACTCGCCCTGCACGCCGCAGCCGCGGTTCAGTGTCCGTGGTGCGCGCGCAGCCACGTGGCGACATCCTGTGCGTCACGCACGTGCTGCGGTGATGCGGCGAACGCCTCGCGTGCGGAGGTCGCGAGCGCGCGGGCGCGCACCACCTCCCGGCCGGGGAGAGCCCGGGCGAGCGCGAACCGGATCCGCGCGAGCTCGACTGGCTCGCCCATCGCCTCGCTCAGCGACAGCGCGCGCTCGAGTGCCCCGACCGCGCGGCGCGGTTGGCCGAGCGCGAGCTCGGTGGTGCCGATGCGGGTCAGCGTCTCGCCGAGCGCCGGGTTCTTGTCGCCGAGCGCGTGCTCGAGCAGCGCGAGCGCGCGCGTGTAATGGACCAGCGCGTCGGCCGGCCGCTTGCGCGCGAGTGCGGCATCGCCGAGCCCGGTGAGCGCCGCCGCGAGGCTCGGGTGCTCGGCGCCGAGCTTGGCCTGCCAGATCTCGAGCGCGTGCTGGAACGCCGCGGCCGCCTCGTCGGTGCGCCCCTGCTGGAGCGCGACCTCGCCGAGCCGGTACTGCGCGGTCGCAACGTTCGGATGATCGGCGCCGAGCGCGCGCGTCCAGATCTCGCCCGCACGGCGAAACTGCGCGGCCGCCTCGGCGGGCCTGCCCTCGTCGAGCTCGATCGCGCCCATGTTGATCGCGATCGTCGCGAGCTGCGAGTGCTCGGGCCCGAGCGCGCGTTCGCTGATCTCGCGCGCCCTGCCGAGCTCGACGAGCGCCTCTGCGTTGTCGCCCTTGCTGCGCAGCGCGCTGGCGAGGTTGATCCGCAGCGTGCCGCACATCGGGTGTGTCGCACCGAGGGCACGCTCGGCGACCACGAGCGCGCGCCGGTACAACCCGATCGCCTCGGCGTAGCGCGACGTCTGGACCGCGACGTCGCCGAGATCGCCGAGCGCCCCGGCGATCGCCGGATCGTCGGGCGCGAGCAGCTTCTCGCGGATCGCGAGCACGTGCCGGCTCCGCTGCTCGGCCTCCTTGTACTCGCCCTGCTCGAGCAGCAGCGCCGCCATCTTCTGATCGAGGTCGGCCTGGAGCAGCTCGCTGCGGCCGAGCCGCTCGATCTTCGCGGCCGCGTCGCGCGCGATCTCGCGTGCCTCCGCGTAGCGGCCGAGCCGCTCGCCGACCACCCACACGAGGCCACTGCGCGCGAGCGCCGCCGTCTCGTCGTCGCGCCCGGCCTCCGCCGCGATCGCTGCCTCCTTGTAGAGCTCGGCGGCCTTCGGGTAGTCGCCCGTCGAGTCGGTGAGCCGCGCACTCGCGAGCAGCGCCTCGCCCTCGAGCGGACGCCAGCCGAGCGCGCGCGCCTGCATCACCACCGGGGCGAGCTCGCGCTCGGCGTCGGCATAGCGGCCGGCCTCCCACAGCACGCGCACCTTGGCGAGTGCGCGGTGCGCCTCGTCGACGCGCCGGCTCGCGTCCGGATCGCTCGGTCGCCGCACCGGCGCACGCAGCGCCTCGGCATCCGCGCAGCCGTCGAGCGGCGCCAGCTTGGCCGCGGTCTCGGCAGCGTGCGACACGACGTCGCCATCCGCCGCGGCGAGCACGTCGACGAGCGCGCGCACGCCGTCGAGCCGGCGCTGCAAGCACGCCATCCGCAGATCGAAGAGCTCCGCCGATTGCGTGCCGCGCACGCGAGTCGCCAGGCACGCCTCGGTCCGCATCGCCGCCCACCGCGTCGTGTACCCGTCGAGCGTGCGCGCGACAGCCGCGGCCGCGTCGCCGGCGTACGGCTTACCGGTCTGTGCGAACGCGTCCCCGACGGCGCGCTTGCGCGACGCGTCCCACACGCCGACGAGCTCGCGCTCGTCCGTTCGACACGCCTGTCCCGGATCGGTGCGCTGCGCGTGCCAGACCGCGAAGCCAGCGCCGGCGAGCACGAGGGCGACGGCGCCGAGTGCGAGCTTCTTGCGGCGCGCAGCCGGATCGCGCGACAGCGCCGCGATCACCGCGTCCATCGATGGCCACCGGTGGTCCGGATCGACGCCGAGTCCGCGCAGCACGATGTCGCGCAGCCAGCCGGGCACGTCGGCGTTGGCCGGCGGCGGCCTCACCTTGCCACCGGTGATGTTTGCCTTGAGCTCGCTGTACGTCGCGCCCTCGAACGGCCGCTGCGCGTAGAGCGCGCGGT
The DNA here is from genome assembly GCA_036794935.1 of Kofleriaceae bacterium. Taxonomy (GTDB): domain Bacteria; phylum Myxococcota_A; class Polyangia; order Haliangiales; family Haliangiaceae; genus JABFXX01. Next base: position 21,607 of record DAIRFU010000025.1, read on the forward strand.
AGAACGCGGCGCAGAAGCTGAACTGATCGGTGCGCGCGTCGCACGGTGCACCGAGGTGCTGCTCGGGTGCCATGTACGGCGGCGTGCCGACGATGGCCCCCACCTGGGTGAGCGAGACATCGAGCAGCGATGGCTGACCGCTGTCGCTCGCGATCTCGTCGGAGGTCTCCGCCAGCGCCGCGGTGCGGGCGAGGCCGAAGTCGAGCACGCGCACACGGCCATCGCTGCCGAGGATCAGGTTCGCCGGCTTGAAGTCGCGGTGGATGAGCCCGACCGCATGCGCGGCGGCGAGCCCGCGGGCGGCATCGCGGAACACGCGCAGCACCTCGCGCCAGGATCGCGGCTGCTCGCGCAACCAGGCGTCGGCTGCGGTGCCGGCGATCAGCTCCATCGCGACGAACACGCCACCCTCGACGCGGCCGACGTCGTAGACCGCGACGACGTTCGGGTGGGCGAGCTG
>DAIRFU010000026.1:0-19813 GCA_036794935.1 Kofleriaceae bacterium
AGTGGATGCCGAGCGTGTTCGGCCTCGAGTCGATCTGGCTCGCCGTCAACGCCGTCGCGTGCGTGCTGCTCGCGCGACTCGCGCTGCGCCGCTGAGCGTCGCCAGCGCGCCGCCAGGCGTCGACCACGGCGAGCCATTCACCGCGAATACGCGCGGCGCACGGCTCGCCGTGGCCGTTGGCCGTGGAGATCGCGAAGACGGTGGAGATCGCGAAGACGGTGGAGATCGCGAAGGCGGTGGAGATCTCGAGGACGCTCCCCCGGGCCGCGGGGATGGGTCGCCTCGCGCCGGCGCATGGGACGGAGTGCTCGGGCCACGCGCCGGCGAGGCGCTCCATGATCTTTCGGCGCACGACTGCGGCGCCTCCCCGCTACGGCGCTTCGGCCGCCCCACTCCCGCGGCCCGGCTCGCGTTGACGTCGTACGGTCCGGCCGGCACCCGCACCCGGCCGGCAGCGCCGAAGCGCGAGATACTCCTCGAAGTCGTAGGGACGAACCGGCCGGTGGACCGCGCCCATAGCCGTCAAGGTAGCCCCCTGCTGTGGGAGCCAGCTCGGCGGAGTCGAGCGTGCAGCTCGCGCCCTGGCCGGGCGCTCTTGCTTCGGGTGAGGCTTACTTCCGCACGCCCGCCTGGTGCGCGCGGAAGTTCGCTTCTTCCCACTGCTCGCGTAGTGCCTCCGCATCTTCGATGGTCCGGTGCTTGAACACGCCGGATGGGAAGCGCAAGGGATGAATCCGATCGATCAGGCCCCAGGTGTGCCGGATCACTTCGAACAGGCGCGCGCTGCCCGGCTCGAGGCGTACCTCGTCGATCTCTGAAACATCCCGGAACTTTCGCACGCCCATCAGGTCTTCTTCTCCAGGTCGAACCGTCGCGCGATGCGGTCTGCGTCGACGTGATCCTTGGGGCGAACCGTGCCCTTCTTCATCCGATACAGCATCGATGGCGTGACCACCGAGACCGTGACTCCGCCGAAATCGATCCGCTGCGACTCGAGGGCGTCGAACGTGAACAGCTCGCCGATCCGCGTGAGAATGTCGATGTGGAACGGACCTTCTGGAGGGCCGTATTGAACCGCCGGATAGTCTCCGAGCAGATCGTTCGCCGTGATCTCGTCGATGTGAGGATCGTCGAACACCGATCGTAGAGCAGCCTTCAAGCGTTCGACGTTCTCGCGATCAGGGGCGATGAAGAGGTCGAGATCCTCGGTCGCGCGTGGCAGACCGTGAAGCGCCATCGCCACCGCTCCAAAGACGACGTACTGCACCCGCTCGCGTTCGAGCGCGAGCAGCACTTGCTGGATCAACGAGACGTCCACTCGACGAGTGTACTCGTCGTCACCCGAGCGAAACAACGGAGCATGCGGCGACGACCCGGGAACGTTCGTACCGAGCTCGAAACGCAGGGGCGCACCGAACGGCCGCCGCGACCGCCCGATCAGCGGAGTGCGAGGGTGCAGCTCGCGCCCTGGCCGGGCGATTCCTCGACGGTGACCTCGAGGGTGCGTACGTGCGGCGCGGCGAGGATCGCGAGCTTGCCGCGCAGCACGGCGGCGACGTGAGCGGCGAGCTGCTCGACCGAGATGTTGTCGATCGGCAGGAGCAGGACGTCACCGCGCGGCAGCACGTAGCGCTCGCCGCAGAGCCGGAGCTCGAGCTCGCCGGCGGCGTCGCTGACGATCTGCAGGTGCGGGTTGCGCTCGGCGAGCAGGACGCGCTCCTTGTAGGCGGCGCACAGCTCGCCGAGTGCGGACTTGATCGCGGTGAACGGGATCATGTCGGCGAGCGCGACCGAGTCGACGTCGATCGCGACGGCGACGGTGTAGTTGTGCCCGTGCAGGCGCTCCTTGGTGCCATCGGGGAACACCGTCATGTGCGCGCACGAGAACTTGTACTGCTCGCGCGCGATGACGATGCGGTGCTTCATGTCGGGCTGGCGTCAGTTCGACGCGTTCGCACGGTCGCGTCCGCGACCCCCGCGCCGTCGGCGTCGGCCCCGGCTACCGTTACCGCCGCCGCTGGCCTGCTGCGCCGCGCCGTTCTTGTGCACGTGGTGCTGCGGCGCCTCGGCCGCGGCCTGCGCCGCGATCTCGGTCGACATCTTGCCGGCGACGCGGAACTGCTCCGGCTTCCAGCCCTTCTGGCCGATGACGGTGATGAGCTTCTGGAACCGCTTCTCGAGCGAGTCGAGGTACTCGCGCTCCTGCTTCTGCAGGATGTCGGCGACGCGCGGCGAGGCCTCGATCTCGATCTTGTCGTTATCGACGAGGGCGCCGCTGCGCCGCACCTCGCGCAAGATCTCGTAGGCGACCGTGGTCACGCTCTTGACGACGCCAGCGCCTTCGCAGGTCGGGCACGGCTCGGTCAACAGCTGGACGAGCGACTCGCGGGTGCGCTTGCGCGTCATCTCGACGAGACCGAGCTCGCTGATCTTCGTGACGTTGGTGCGCGCGCGATCCTTGCCGAGCGCCTTCTGGAACGCATCCCACACCTTGCGGCGGTTGCCTTCCTTGTCCATGTCGACGAAGTCGATGACGATGATGCCGCCGATGTTGCGCAGCCGGAGCTGGCGCGCGACCTCCTCGCAGGCCTCGAGGTTGTTCGCGGTCACCGTGTCCTCGAGGTTGCCCGAGCCGGTGTTCGTGAAGCTGCCGGTGTTGACGTCGATCGCGGTCAGCGCCTCGCCCTGATCGATCACGAGCGAGCCACCGCTGTGCAGCGGGACCCGGCGCGAGACCGCGAGCCGGAGTGCGGGCTCGATGTGATAGTGGTCGAAGATCGGCCGCCGGCCCTCGTACTTCTTCACGCGCTCGGCGAATCGCGGCAGGAACGCGAGCGTGAACTTCTTCACGCGCTCGTACTGATCCTCGTCGTCGATCATGACCTCGCTGGTGTCCTCGCGCATGAGGTCACGGATGCAGCGCAGCGCGAGATCGAGGTCGGCGTAGACGATGCCGGACCCGCTCATCGTCTCCTCGCGCTTCTCGATCTCGCCCCACAGGCGAGCGAGGAAGTCGACGTCGTCGCACAGCTCCTGATCGTTGGCGTCCTCGGCGGCGGTGCGCACGATGAAGCCGGTGCCCTTGGGCCGCGCCTCGTTGACGAGATCGCGCAGCCGGCGGCGCTCCTTCTCGGAGCCGATCCGCTTGCTCACGCCGACCTGGGAGACGTGCGGCATGAACACCGAGTACCGCCCGGGCAGCGAGATGTAGCCGGTGACGCGCGCGCCCTTGAGGCCGATCGGATCCTTCACGACCTGGCAGACAACGTGCTGCCCGGGTTTGAGGAGATCTTCGATCTTGCGGTTGGCTAGCTGCTTGCGGGACCGCGCGATCCGGGATGCGGCGCCCTCGGGGGACTCGTCCGCATCGTCGGTCTCGCTGTCCTCGAACAGCTTGCGTTCATCACCGGAGCCGAGCACGTCGGCGACATAGAGGAACGCGGCACGCTCGACCTTGGGACCGAGGTCCACGAAGGCGGCCTGCATACCCGGAAGCACCCGCGTGACCTTGCCGCGGTAGATGTTTCCGACCATCCCTTTGTCACGTTTACGCTCAACAAAAAACTCAGCCAGGGAACCCTCTTCAACGACCGCTACGCGGGTCTCGGGTCCCTCGGCATTGACCACGAGCATGTTCTGCATGAAAGCTCTGCAATCTGTTGCGACCGCTCCGGAGCGCCGCGACATCCGTGTCGCAAGTCGGGCTCGCAAAAAGTTCGGTCGAGGGCCTTCGGTAGCATGCGAAACCTTGCAAAACAACCCATTATGCCGCGATAGGCGTGTCTGGCCTACGACTTGCTACTTCGTGGGGCGCTGGTGTTGCCGCACCGGCCTCGCAGGTGGCCTACTGATAATCCCCGCTTGCGACCGCAACTAGTTAGTCTGGTTAAGCTTGAGTCGAATGCCTGGGTTGCCGCCCGGGCATTCGTCGTTTTCGGAGCATCGTGACCGACAGGGAGTCCTCGATCGGGTTCGTGCTGGCCCTCGGCCGTGCCCTGCACCGCTACGGCACCCCGGCGCATGGCCTGGAGGAGGCGCTGCGCCGGGTGAGTGCCCGGCTCGGGCTCGAGACGGAGGTGTTCTCGACCCCGACGGCCATCATCATGAGCTTCGGGGGCGCGACCGAGCTGCGCAGCCGGCTGTTACGGGTCGAGGGCGGCGAGCTCGACATGGGCAAGCTCGCCAAGGTCGACGCGCTCGCGGACGCGGTGATCGCGCACGCGGTGACGCCCGAGGAGGGCATGCGCGAGCTCGAGGCGATCCTCGCCGGGCCACCGCGGTTTGGCCGCGTGCCGTGGACGCTGTCGCACGGGGTCGTCGCCGGCTCGCTGGTCGTGTTCTTCGGCGGCGGCGCGTGGGATGTCGCGCTCGCAGGCGCGATCGGGCTCTTGCTCGGCGTGCTCGCGCAGCTGATCCAGCGCTCGACGGATCAGACGCGCGTGTTCGAGCTGGTCGGCGCCGCGTTCGCGTCGTGCGCGGCGGGTGTCGTGTCGGCGGTGTCACCGCACGTCACGCCGTCGATCGTCACGCTCGCCGCGCTCGTCGTGCTGCTGCCGGGCCTGTCACTCACCGTCGCGATGACCGAGCTCGCGACGCGCAACTTGATCGCCGGCACCGCGCGGCTGATGTCCGCGGTGATCGTGCTGCTCGAGCTGGTGATCGGGGTGGCGATCGGCGACCGCGTCGCCCACGCGCTGGTTCAGGTCCACCAGGCCACACCGGTGCGCCAGCCCGGCTACGCGATCTGGCTCGCGCTCGCCGCGTCGTCGGTCGGCGTCTCGATCCTCGTCCAGGCGCGGGTCCGCGCGTTTGGCTGGATCGCCGCGGCGTGCGTGCTCGGCTTCTTCGCGACGCGATACGGCACCACGTGGCTGGGCGGTCAGCTCGGCGTGCTGGTCGGCGCGTTCGCGCTCGCCGTGCTCGCGAACGTCTACGCGCGCTGGCTCGATCGGCCGTCGCTCACCGTCTCGGTGCCGGCGCTGCTGTTGCTCGTGCCGGGCGGCATGGGGTTTCGCGGCATGGCGTCGATGCTCGGCCACGACACGTTGACCGGCGTCGAGACGCTGTTCGCGATGTTCATCGTCGCGGTCTCGATCGTCGCCGGTCAGCTGGTCGCGAATGCGGTCGTGTCACCGCGCCGCAGCCTGTGATCACGTCGGCGGTGGCGCGACCACGGTCGGATCCGCGGTGCCGACGCCGGTGCCGACGAGCTGGATGACGCCCGCACTGCCGCCGCCGCCGCCCCCGCATCCCGAGATGTTCGTCCCGTTCGCGCCGGTAAATCCGGTGGTCATCGTCGCGAACGAGCCGCTGCCACCGTCGCCGCCCGAGCCGGCGCGGCCGCTGCCACCCGCACCTGCACCACCCGGCGCGGTGGGCTCGAGCCCGTCACCGCCGTTGTTGCTCGTGCTCGCGCCCTCGCCGCCACCGCCGCCGTTCGCGAACACCAGGCCGCTGACCGTCACGGTCATCGCGTCGAGCCGGATCATGCCGCCGGAGCCACCACCGCCACCACCACCCGCGGTCGCAAAGCCCTGCCCGCCGCCGCCGCCCGCGCTGCCCGACGCGTTGACGATGCCCGAGATCTGGATCGAGCTCTTCGCGATCAGCGCGACCGCGCCGCCGCCGTGGCCGCGCCCGCCGGCGTCAGCACCGTTCGCACCGTTGCTGCCCGGGCAGCCGCCGCGCAGCGTCGCCGGCGCGAACGCCGTGCCGGCCTTGCCGCCGTTGTCGCCGCTGCCATCGCCGCCGTCGCCGCCCTTGTCGCCGAAGCTGCCGCCCCAGCCGCCACCGACCTGCGAGACCGTGCCCGACGGCGCGATGCCGTCCATGCAACCGGGCATGTCGGCGCCGGCGCCGAGAGCCTGGTCGCGGCGGCTCGCGACATCGAGAGCGCCCGCGATCGAGATCGCCGATGCCGACACCAGGATCAGCGGCCGGGCACCGTGGCCGGTCAGCGTGATGCCGCTCTCGATGGTGATCGAGCTGCCGGCGAGCACGCACGCGTCGACGGACTGCGGTGACGTGTAGGCCATGCACGCGGTGCTGCCGCTGCTGGTCTCGATCGTCTGCGTGGTGATCACGAGCGCGGTGGTCAGCGGCTGCGCGAAGCAGATCGTGACCGGATCGGCGCCGAAGCACGGCTCGGTCTGGCTGTCGACGGCAGCGTCCGCGGCCTCGGGTGCATCGCCGACATTGCCGACATCGGAGGTGTCGCCGGTCTGGGCATCGGCCGACAGCAGGCCGTGCGAGAAGTTGCAGCCGCAGACGAGCGACGCGAGGACTACGCCGCGCATGGCCCATCGTACCGCACGACGCCGTCCGTCGGTCACCTCGATCGGTAGACGGCCGACGTCGAGACGTGCCCTCAGTATCTACGACCGCAGATCCGGATCGTCGGGGTCGGCGTCGCGGTGGACGCACGGATCGTTGTCCGGATCGTGGCCGCACGCGAGCACACCCGGCGATGGATCGTCGGAATCGACGCCACGATGCGGTCCCTCGACGTCGTGCTCGGCTTCGTGCGCGGCCTCGCCGACGAGACCGCCGGCCGCGATCAGCTGCTCGCGCTTGTCGGCCGCCACGTTCGGGACGAGGTCTTTGCGCGCGAGATAGGCGACGTAGTACGCGTCCTCGCGACGCGCCTCGAGCTCGCCGGTCTCGATCGCCGCCTCGAGCCCGCGCTTGAGATCGCCGATCAGTCGCGACGGTGCGAGCTCGAACGCCTCCATGATCGCGTTGCCGACACCACCGGGCAGCGGCGGCTGCTTCGCGTCCGCCTCGACGAGGTGCTCGACGCGATCGGCGAGCGCGGCGATCTGCTCGAGCAGCTGCTTGCGGCGGCCCGGCCGTTTCGACGTGATGTCGGCGCGCGACAGATCGAGCAAGTCGATCATGTGCGGGCCCATCTCGCGGTGGAACCGGCGCACGGCGCTGTCGGTCCACGCCTCGCTGTACTGGTTGGTCCGCAGGTGATGCTTGACGAGGAAGCGGATCGTCTGGCGCTCGTCGCGCGCGAACGTGAAGCGCGGCACCACCCGGTCGAACATGCGCGCGCCGACCTCGGCGTGACCGTGGAAGTGCACGCCCTCTGGCGTGAACGTGCGCGTCGGAACCTTACCGATGTCGTGCAGCAGCGCGGCCCAGCGCACGAGCGGGCGGCGCACCGTCTGCTTGACGACCTGCTTGGTGTGCGCCCACACGTCCTTGTGCTGACGCCCCGTCTCCTGGACGAGATCGACGGTGGCGTCGAGCTCGGGGAACAGCACGCGCAGGATGCCGGCCCGCTGCATCCACTCGAGCGCGAGGTCGACGTCGCGGCCCATGAGCGCCAGCTCGACGGCATCGCGCAGCCGCTTCTTGTCGGCGTCCGGAAGCCGGACCGCGTGGTCCTGGCCGACGCGCGTGATCGTGTCGGGTGGCATCCGACCCTCGACGGCGATCGCACCGGCGATCTCGACGAGCACGATGGGGTCGACCTCGACGAGGCCACGGATCCGCTCGGCAGCCTTCAGATCACCGCTCATGGGAGGGCCGCAACATCTACCACGGCTTTCTGGTACGGGCTGTGCTGAATGCCGGCGCGCAGTGCAAGGCCGTATCACCGAGAGTCATCTGCCCGCGGCCGAGGAATCGTCGCCGGGCATCACCCGTTTTTACGAGTCTCTCGACGAGAAGCCCGCGACCTTCCTCGATCTTCTCTGGGCATTCGAGTCCCGTGCGAAGCCTTGTCGGTCGTCCCGGAAGCGTCGCCGTCGCTGAGGCGTTCTCTTAGCGAAGTGCGTGAATCACTGGCTGGTCGAGTGGCCGGATGGTGACAGCGTGGCGCACTCCGGAGACGTGATGAGGCAAGATTCCGCGGTGCTGACGAAGCGTCACCCCATCGGGGTATTCGATTCGGGTGTCGGTGGGCTCACGGTGGTGAGAGCCCTGCGGCGTGCGCTGCCGGGTGAGGACATCGTCTACCTTGGCGACACCGCGCGCGTTCCTTATGGAAGTAAGAGTCCGCGCACCGTCGAGAAGTACGCGCTCGGTTGCCAGCGCTTCCTGCTCGATCGCGGCGTCAAGCTCGTCCTCATCGCGTGCAACACGGCGAGTGCGAACGCGCTGCCCGCGCTGACGGCGGCGAGCCCGGTGCCGGTGATCGGCGCGGTCGAGCCCGGCGCGGCGAGCGCGCTGGCGGCGACGAAGACCGGCCGTATCGGCGTGATCGGTACGCTCGGCACGGTGCGCTCGGGGGCGTACGCCACCGCGATCGGCGCGCGCGATCCGGGCGCGACGCTGACCGCGCTCGCGTGCCCGCTGCTCGTGCCGATCGCCGAGGAGGGCTGGATCGACGACGAGATCGCCGTGCTGGTCGCACGACGCTACCTCGCGCAGCTGTTCGCGCAGGACGCCGCGATCGACACGCTCGTGCTCGGCTGCACGCACTATCCGCTCTTGCGCGGCGTGCTCGCGAGCGTCGCGAACGAGCTGACCGGTCGCACGATCGCGGTGGTCGACTCCGCGAGCGCGATGGCCGAGGCCGCTCGCGAGGCGCTCGGCAGCATCGATGATCACCGCGCCGAGCCAGGGCGGCTCGACTGCTTCGCGACCGATACGTCGCGTCTCCACGAGCTGGCACCGCGCTTCCTCGGCGAGGCGCTCACCGGCTTCGAGCTCGTCGATCTGTAGCTCTGCAGCTGTAGCCGCAGCTACGCGCTACGAGGCGTGCAGGCCCTTGGCCCGCGCCTCGTCGACCTTGCGCCGCTTGAGTGCGTCGAGGATCGTCGCGGCCTTCTTGAGCTTGTCGCCGATCGTCTTCTCGTCGACCGGATAGTCGGTGCGGAACACGAGGCCGTCGTCGAACAGCACCTCGCGCGCGTCGCCGTCATCGATGTACGCCGGCGCCTTCTTGCCCTTGTAGTCGATGGCCTTGAGCGAGCCGACCTTCGACTCGAGCCACGGCATGAGGTCGCCCATCACGGACTTGCACAGCTCGAGGTTGTCCTCGAGCTCCTCGAACAGCTCCGGGAAGCGCTCGCGAAACGCCGCCTCGTCCTCGCCCTTGCCGAGCGCGTCGTGCAGCGCGAGCCGCAGCAGCAGTGCGTCGTCGGCGTAGCTCAGGATGACGTCGTTCTTGTCGGATGAAACCGAGTCATTTGGCGACACGACGTAGATGGCCACGCCGCTCGCAGTCTCCCGTACGGCCCGCGGTAGGTTTTCGTCGTCCATCGCGTCAAACGCGATCTTGAGGTCGTGGGGAAGAGACACCAACCAGGACCGCACCAACTCGACGAACTTCGACTCCGCTGTGATCGTCACGGGATATGCCTACCCCGCGATGGCGGGGCCTCCAAATCAGCTCCGAGATTGAAGCCGAGGACGGTGAGTACCAACCCCGCGACTGAATTACAAGTCCAGCGGGTCGTGGTACCCTCGGGAGCCGGTGGCCAAGCGTTCACCCATCCTCGGATACAACCACAACGTGCGGTACCGGGGCGTTGTCTTCCACGTCCAGACCGAGGACTCGGGGCTCCTGAACCCCCACCTGTTCACGCACTTGTTTCACGAGGGCGTGATCGTCTCGACCCGCAAGCTGGTCTACGACGCGGGGTCGAACGAAGACGCCATCAAGGCGCTGATGCAGGCTCAGCACAAGGCCGTGATGAAGGATCTCCGCAAGGGGACCTTCGACGAGAAGATCGACCAGTATCTGGGCGGCACGCCGGGGCTCGAGCCGCGCAGGGGTGCCGACCCCACGCAGAAGGTGCCGCGCGGTGAGCGGGCGGCGACCGAGGCCGATGCGCAGGTCGCGCAGGCGGCGCTCGACAGCGCTGCGCCGCTCGAGATCGTGCACGAGGATCTCAGCGAGCCGATCGAGTTGCCGCTCAAGAAGTCATCGGCGGGTGTGCCGACACAGGCGCGCGCCGACACCGGCGATCGCACGATCCCGGTGACCGCGCTGCCGCCGATGCCGGGCGAGGAAGACGCGGCGACCGAGACCCCGGGCACCGATGCGCCGGCCAAGGCCCGCACGACGACCGCGCAGAAGGTCTCGAAGACGAAGACGACGGCGACGGACATCGGTCGCGCGCCGACCAAGCTCGCGACGCAGGCGCCTGCGGCGTCGCGCGACTCGGAGCCGATCATCGAGATCGACGTCGACGACGACGAGATCGAGCGTCACCGCGGACCGCGCGACACCGCGGTCGAGGAAGCGATCGGGCTGCCGACGACGCCGCACCGGCACACGCGCCCGCCGAGCCACGGCGCCGCGGCGCTGCCCGCGATGAAGCCACCGTCGCGGCCGATCTCGCCGGTCGTGACGCGCCCCCCGACCCAGGAGCGCAAGCGCAAGGACAGCGACGTCGTCGAGGTCTACTCGCCGCCGCCGCCGTCGGTCGAGCCGCCGCCGGGCGAGCGTGCCGAGCGTCCGGGCCAGTACTCGATGAGTCGTCGCGAAGGCGCGGCGATCCGCGAGAAGACCGGTCGCCTCGCGGCGGTCGCCCCGTCGCCGCCGAGCACGCCGCCGGCCGTTCGCTCGCGCTCGAACGCAGGCTCCGGCAGCAGCCCGGTCGTGCCGGCACCGGGTGCCCGCCAGGGCGCGCACACGGGACGCCAGGCCGGCCAGCCGCCACCGATCCCGCAAGGCGCCCGCAGCGCGACTCCGGTCGCCGGCTCGCGCGTGCCGACGCCACAGCCGCCGGGTCGCGTGCACGTCACCGCACCGATCGCGAACCGCGCGCCGTCGCCGGCGAGCAGCGGCGTGGTGATGACGCGGCCGGCGGTGATCGTCGGAGCGCCGCCCAAGACGCCGCAGACGCAGCGCGTGCGAAAAGCTCGCGAGGACGAGGGCCGCGGCTTCGGCCAGGGGCTGATCTCGGAGAAGAGCCTCGACGAGGTGATCCTCGCGTATCTCTCCGAGGATGCCGAGGACAAGTAGTCCTCCGAGGTGAGGCGCGCTGGCGTACGCGATCGCGCGCAGTACGGTTGAATCATGGCAGCGGAGGTCAAGATCTTCACCACGTCGTGGTGTGGCTACTGCTCGGCCGCGGTGCGGTTGCTGCGCAACAAGGGCGTGGCGTTCGAGCAGATCGACGCCGAGACATCCGCGACGCGGCGCTGGCTGCGCGAGGTCACGGGCCGCACCACGGTGCCGCAGATCTTCATCGCCGGGCGGCCGATCGGCGGCTACACGGATCTGCGCGATCTCGATGACAGCGGCGAGCTCGATCGCCTGCTCGCGGACGACACGAGTCAGGGCTCGTCGGCGTCGGGCTGATCGAGATCGGGGTGCTCCTTGCGGTACTCCTCGACCCACACGGCGAGCTTGGGCATCGCGACGTCGAGGCGGTGCGAGCCCTCGCGGTCCTTGGCCTGGCGATACACGAACCGCGCGTCGTCGTGCTCGCCGCGATACGCGTAGCACCACGCGCAGAGCAGCAGCAGGTCCGCGCCCGCGGTCATCGACAGTCCCTTGCGCATGCGCTCGTGCAGCTCGCCGTCGTCGATCTCGAGCTCCGGCTTCGGCGCGTTCGCCGGCGGTGGCAGCTCACCGGGCGCGAGCGGGCGCGGTGACTGCTCGGCGACCCACAGATGCATCTGCGCGATCCAGTGCGAGAGCTTCAGCACCTCGCCGGTCGGGATCGGGCCGCGCGACTCGAGCAGGTTGCGCGCCTCCTTGGTGCGGCCGAGCGCGGTCAGCAAGTTGATCTCGGTGTAGTACGAGAACTGGTGCTGGATGAGGCGCGGCGACAGCTTCGCGCGCGCGTGCCGCACGCGATCGAGCGCCTGCTCGCCGTGACCGTCGAGCGCATCGGCGATCGCGACCCGGAGCTCGGCCAGTGCGCGTACGCGCGTCGGCGCCCACCACGCGCGCGTCACCGGCTCGGCGAGCGCGCGGCCCGCGACGGAGTCACCCTTGGACAGCGCGACGCTCGCCTCGTTGACGCGCCGGACCGCGCGGACCGTGCCGAAGAACCGGCCGCCGAGCGCGAGGTAGAACGGCACGAGCACCGGGAACGAGGTCGCCGCGAGCGCGACGCCCGCGGCCGTGATGCCACCGAACGTCACGTACGCCGCGATCTGGCGGTTGCGCACCGCGGACGGGTGCTTGACCTCGCCGTCGCGGCCGACGTAGACGAGCTGCCCCTTGCCCGCACGATCGAGATCGGTCGCGATCATCGGTCGCGCGAGGGCGGTCTCGGGCTTGGCGTCGTCGGCGGCCATCAGTCTTGAACGGACCAGTCTGTCCCGGCCGGCGTATCGTGCAAGGCCACGCCGAGCTCCGCGAGCTCGCCGCGGATCGCGTCGGCGCGCGTGAAGTCCTTGGCGGCCCGCGCGGCGGTGCGCTCGGCGAGCTTGGCCTGGACCGCGGCGACGTCGATCTTCTTGGTGCGCACGAGCCGCTCGCGCCGGTCGGCGAGATACGCGGTGGGCGGCTGCTGGAACACGCCGATCGCGGTGCCGACCGCGCGGATGTCGCGGCCGAGCCGGGCGAGCGTACGCCGGCGCATCTGCTTGTCGATGCCCTTGCTCTCCTCGAGCAGCTTGTTCGCGAGCGTCAGCGCGGCGTGCAGCGCGGCGACCACGACCGGCGCATTGAAGTCATCGGCGAGCGCATCACGTGCGGCGGGGACCAGCTTCTCGGCGTCGGGGACGACCGCGCCGTCACCACCGTCGCCGCCGGTCGCGAGGAACTGATCGATCTTCGCGAGCGTCTCGTAGAACTTCGCGAGCTCGCGGTCGGCCGCCTCGAGGCTGAAGAACCGCACGCCCTCGTCGGTGAGCTGGACGTCGAAGTCGACCGGCGAGCGGTAATGATGCCGCACGCAGAAATAGCGCAGCGCCTCGCCGCCGACGGCCTCCGCGATCTGATCGCAGTTGAAGACGTTGCCGAGCGACTTCGACATCTTCACGCCCTCGAAGTTGAGGAAGCCGTTGTGCAGCCAGTAGCGCGCGAACGTGCCGTCGCCGTCGGCGCCCTGCGACTGGGCGATCTCGTTCTCGTGGTGCGGGAAGATCAGGTCCTTGCCGCCGGCGTGGATATCGAATGTCACGCCGAGGTGGGTGACCGTCATCGCGGAGCACTCGATGTGCCAGCCGGGGCGGCCCTTGCCCCACGGCGAGTCCCACGACGGCTCGCCCGGCTTCGCCGACTTCCACAGCGCGAAGTCCGCCGCCTCGTGCTTGCGCTCGTCGACCGCGATGCGGGCGCCCTCCTCGAGCTGATCGAGCGTCTGCCCCGACAGCCGGCCATAGGGCGGGAACGCACGCACGGCGTAGTAGACGTCACCGTCGACCGCGTACGCCTTGCCGTTCGCGATCAGCTTCTCGACGATCGCGATGACCTGCGGGATGTGCTCGGTGACCTTCGGCTCGACGGTCGGCGGGCGCACGTTGAAGCGCGCCATGTCGCGGTTGTATGCGGCGGCGAAGTGCGCCGACATCGCGAGCGGATCCTGCCCGGTCTCGTGTGCGCGCTTGATGATCTTGTCGTCGATATCGGTCACGTTGCGCACGTACGTGACGTCCCAGCCGAGGAACTCGAGGCTGCGGCGCACCGTATCGAACGCGATCGCCGAGTACGCGTGTCCGATGTGCGCCGGCGCGTAGGTCGTCGGGCCGCACACGTAGACGCCCACCTTGCCGGGCTGGAGCGGCTCGAACGGCACCTTCTGGCGGCGCATCGAATCGTAGAGGCGAAAAGGCAGGCGAGAAGCAGTCACTGCGCGGGTTTTAGCATTACTGCCAGCCCAGCGGCCTCGACGGGCTGTCGGCGATCGCGTTCGTCTGGCTGGCCAGCCAGGCCCGCGTCGCGTCGGCATCGCCGGGTAGGTCGAGGGTCCAGACGAACACCTCGGTCGCGTTGGATGCGAGCACGCGCGTCCCGCCGGGAGCGATATCGACGACCGTGAACGGCGCCTGACCGCGCTGGGGCACGGCGAGCGGCCATCGCCAGTCGATCAGCGGATCGACGACCTCCACCCCGCCCGCGACGGTCGGCGCGGCGAGGAGGCCGCCCGTGCGGGCGAGCGCGGCGGACGCTCCGAGCAGCGGCAGGGGCGCGGCGAGCGGCCGGGCACGATCGAGGTCGATCAGGTAAGTGCCGGTCTCGGCGAGCGCGAGCAGGCGGTCGCGCGGGAGCTGGCCGGGACCGGATCCACGCCGGCGCTCGCCACCGACCAGCGTGGCCGCGAGCAGCGGGCTGGCCAGCTCCGCGAGCACGTCGACGCTGCCGTCCGCGCGCCACGCGCGCAGCTCGCCGGCAGCCGCGAACACGACGGTGCCGTCGTCGGCGATCACGAGCGGCAGCGAGCCGCGCACCGTGCCGAGCTCGAGCTCGCCGGCCTCGCTCGTCGCCAGGTGCTTGCGCCAGAGGACGCCGTCCTCGAAGGCAGCGACCACCCAGCCGCCGTCGGCGGCGGTGGCGGCAAGCGTGCGCGCGGCCGCATCGTGCGCGTACAGCGCGAGCTTCGTGTGCTGCTCCTGATCCTCGAGCCGCAGCCCGCCGGTGCCGGCGAGCACGAGCCGGCGATCGTCGACGAACACCGCGGCGCTGATCTCGCCGGCGAGCTCCTGGGGCAGGCCGATGCCGGCGACGCGCCACGCGTGCCGCGCGCCGTCGATCACGATCGCCGCCTCGCCCCCGGGGGCGGTCGCGACCGACTGGATCGCGGGGAGCATGCCGAGCGAGACCTTCGTGTGCTTGCGCAGATCGATCCACTCCGCCGGCTCGGCGACGTACGTCACGATCACGTGATCGGCGGTGACGAAGCGTGCGCTCGACGGCGAGCGCGACGTCACCAGGTTCGGCTCGATCGCGTCGAGGTTCCAGATCAGCAGCCGGCCGTCGGCAGCGGCGACGATCCACGGACCGCGCGTCGAGGTCGCGAGCTTCGCGATCGGCACCGGCGAGCGCAGCGTCCGGTCGCCATGGTCGGAGAACACGAGGATCTCGCCCTGCGGCTTCGCCGCGATCGCGATCCGGCCGCGGCCCTCGAAGACGCCGAGCGTGAGTGCGGGACCGCCCGCGCGGACCCGGGTGCCCTGCGGCTCGACGATGCCGACGCCGGTCGGCCCGGCGCTGTAGATCCGACCGCCGCTGTACGCGGCCGCGTACCGGGTGCCGACCGTGATGCGCCGCCAGATCTGCGGCGCGGGCACCAGGTTGACGTCGATCACCTCGTCGTCGATCAGCGCGATCAGGTGCTCGGAGTCCGACGACCACGCGAGGTGCTTGGTGACGCCCTGGGTGACGATCTCGGGTGGCAGCGACGACGCCGCGCGGTCGACGAGCAACAGGTGCTCGGTGCCGCCGAGCGCGACCCAGCGGCCGTCCGGAGACGGCGCCACCGTGGCGATCGGCTCGCCGACCTCCAGCTTGGCCGGCGTGGTGCCGGCGAGGTCGAGCCGCCAGACCGCGTGCTGCGGATCCACCCAGTACGCGATCGGACCGGCGACGGCGAGCTCGGCGATCGCGGTCGGCGCGGTGACGTCGCGCTGCTCGCCGGACTCGACGTCGAGGATCGACAGCCGGTTGCCCTGGTAGAGCACGACCTTGCGCTCGGCGTCTCCGAACGCCGCCATCACCGCGCCGCGGGTATCGGCGATCAGCCGGACCTCCCGCCGCGCGAGATCGTAGATGCGGACCTTGCCGTCGTCGCCGGCGGCCAGCGCGTGCTCGCCGTCGCGGGCGAGCTCGAGCGACAGCGTGTGCGGCGACGCCGTCAGGCTGAACGCGACGCCGTGCACGCGCGCGGCCGCGCCGACGTCGCGCGCGGCCCGCCAGTGCTCGTCGTCGGCGAGCGGCTTGACCATCGCGACTGCCCGGGTCGGCGCGGTCGGTGCCGCGTGCCGCGCGTTCGTCAGCACGAGCTCGCGCGATTTCTCGACCACCTCCTCGCGCTGCTGCTGGGCGAGCAGCTTCTCCTCGACGGCGATCCGCGCCTGCTCGTCTGCGCGGTCCCGCTCGTCGCGGATCTGCAGGATTGCCAGCGTGCCGCCGACGAGCAGCATCACGACGGCGCCGACCGCGATCGCGACCGCGTTCCGGTGCGTGCGTACGAAGCGGGCGGCGCGCTCGCGCGGCGTGTAGTAGTGCGACGCGACGAGCTGGCCGGCGAGGAAGCGCCGGAGGTCCTCGGCGAGCGCGCCCGCATCCGGGTAGCGGTGCGCGGCCTCGTGGGCGAGCGCCTTGTCGACGATCGTCGTGAGCTCCGGCGGCACGCCGTTGACGATCTCGCGCAGTGGCTCGGGGGGGCCGGCGACCGCCGCCTTCATCATATCGTCGGCGGTCTTGCCGTGGTGCGGTGGCCGTCGCGCGAGCAGGTGATACAGCGTCGCGCCGAGCGCGTAGACATCGCTGCGCTCGTCGGCGGGGCTGCCGCGCAGCTGCTCGGGCGCCATGAAGCCCGGCGTACCGAACACGATGCCGGCGCGGGTCTCGATCGCGTCGCGCTCGAGTGTGGCCGCGTCCACCGCGTGTGGATCGTCTGGCTCGTCGATCGTCTTCGCGAGGCCCCAGTCGATGACGATCGTCTCGCCGAGATCGCCGACGAGGATGTTGGACGGCTTGATGTCCCGGTGGACGATGCCGCGCTCGTGCGCATGCGCGATCGCGTGCGCGGCGGCGACGACGTGCGGTACGAGCGCGAGGCGCGCGTTGACGTCCTGCGCGCGCGCGACCAGATCCTCGAGCGGGCGACCGCCGACCTTGCGCATGACATAGAACGGCTGACCGTCGGCCGACACGCCGGCGTCGTGCACCGGCACGATCGACGGGTGCTCGAGCCGCGCGGTGATCCGCGTCTCGCGCTCGAAGCGCCGCAGCGCGTCCGGATCGACGCCGAGCGCTTCTTTCAGCGCGACGGTGCGGCCGAGCCGTGTATCGGTGGCCTCGACGACGCGCCCCATCCCGCCGCGGGCGATCTCGGCGGTGATCGTGTAGCGCTCGCCGGGCTTGTCGGCCACGGCGGCAAGTATCTCACGACCGAGCTGAACCGATCGCCGCGTGTCGCGAGCTCG
Source organism: Kofleriaceae bacterium (assembly GCA_036794935.1). Taxonomy (GTDB): domain Bacteria; phylum Myxococcota_A; class Polyangia; order Haliangiales; family Haliangiaceae; genus JABFXX01. The sequence continues at coordinate 17,008 of DAIRFU010000026.1, forward strand.
CGAGCGACGCGACCACGCTACAGCGAGGGAGTCCCCTCGGATGCGTCCGCGGGGAGTTTCGGCGCCAGGAAGTCGCGCCGGATCGCGCGGATCAGCGCCCACGCGAACACCAGCGCGATGAGGCCGACGACGATCACGATCGGCAGCACGTACCAGTAATCCTGAGGCGACTCGCCGGTGATCACGGCGACCGCGCCGCTCGGGATATCACGGACGACGTAGAGCCCGATGAGATCGAGCTGCGCGTCGGGGATCGTGATGCCGGCGACCGTCACGCCGGCCGGGCCCGACTGCTTGAGCGCGCGCCACGTGGTCTCGTGGTGGTGAGTCACGCTGTCGACGCGCGCGGCCCACAGCCCCGCGGCCTCGAGCTTGGTCGCGGTAGCAGCTCGCAACCCTTCGGGCCCGCTCGCGGGCGCCTCGGTCGCGCCCGGCTCGCGCTCGCCTGGCGCTGTCGCGACGACATCGAAGAACACGCGCTCGCGATCGTCGCGGCCGGTCCCGGTCACCGTGATCCCGGCGTCGGCGAGCGCCTTCGCCCACGCGGTGCGATCGGGCAGCCGCTCGTTGTACGTGCCGACGACGATCGCCGCGTTCGGCTCGACCACGTCGAAGCCGATCTTGTCGCCGTCCTGGACCGCGAGCTCGTCGCCCCCGACGGTCGCCACCTTGCCGGAGGAGAAGCCGGCGCGCACGGCGGTCGCGGTCGCGAACACCGGACGCGGATGCGCGGCGAGAAACTCGTGGAGGACGCCGGCGAACGGCAGATCGGCGAGGTCGCGCACGCGACCGACGTACGGGCCGAGCGTCGGGCGCGACCAGCCGTCGCCGGGCAGCACGATCCACACGCGCTCGTTGCTGCCCTTCGCGGGGACGACACGCAGGCCGACGCTGTTCTTCGCGGTCTGCGCGCGGATCGCGTGCGCCATGTGCGGCTCGGCCTGGACCGCGACGAACGCGTCCTCGTCGACCTTGTCGCTCGCGAGGTCGGCGACGGTCACCGTCGCGGGCGTCTCGCTGTTACCGGCGAACCGGCGGTCGGCGTTCAGCTTGAACAGGAAGAACACCGAGAGGAACAGCACGCCGGCCGCGGTCAGTGCGCCGATCTTCGGACGAGGCCGGCTCAGCTTGACCAGCTCGGGATCGATCGCGACGTTCTTGGCGCCGAGTCTGGGCGCGCCCGTGCCCTCGGCGGCGGGCTCGGGATTCGCGTCGTCGGCCATAGCGGAGGCGATCGGCATCCTACCGTCCATAACGACACCGCGCCAGCCGGGTTGGTTGCGACGAAGATGCGCACTGGTTACCGTTGGATGTGCCTGTACCCGGCCCATGGGTGAGCAGCCGCGAGCGACCGCTCGGGGTCGCCGACGTCGTGCGGCTGGCCGCGCGCACGCTCGACGCGCTCGGCCTGGTCTGGCTCGAGGGCGAGGTCACCCAGGTGACCAAGCCCGGCTCGGGACATCTCTACTTCGCGCTGCGCGACCGGGACTGCGTGCTCGCCGCAGTGATGTGGGGCCGCGACAGCACGCGCCTGAAATTTCGGATCGAGCCCGGGCAGCGGCTGCGCGTACGCGGGCGGCTCGGGGTCTACGACCGCGACGGCAAGATGCAGCTGTACGCCGATTTCGCAGAGCCCGCCGGGCTCGGGGCCGAGGCGCTCGCGCTCGAGCAGCTCAAGCAGAAGCTCGCGGCCGAGGGCATGTTCGCGGCCGAGAAGAAGCGCGCACTGCCGCGCTTCCCGCGCCGGATCGGCGTCGTCACGTCGGCGCGCGGCGCGGCGGTGCACGACATCATCCGCACGGTGCAGCGGCGCCTGCCGACGCCGATCCTGATCGCCGACGCGGCCGTGCAGGGCGAGAGCGCGCCGCACCAGCTCGTCCAGGGCATGGCGATGGTCGTGCGCGCCGGCGTCGATGTCGTGATCGTCGGCCGCGGTGGTGGTGCGGCGACCGATCTGAGCGCGTTCAACCACGAGCGTGTCGTGCGCACGATCTCGCGCTGCCCGGTGCCGGTGATCAGCGCGGTCGGTCACGAGGTCGATCTGTCGCTCGCGGACCTGGCGGCCGACGCGCGCGCGTCGACCCCGACGGCGGCCGCCGAGCTGTGCGTGCCCGACGGTGCCGCGCTCGGCGAGGTGCTGCGCAAGGAGCGCCGGCGGCTCGACCGCGAGATCCACCACCGGCTCGACCGCGCCCGCCAGGATCTCGATCGCGGCACGATGGCGCTGCACGGCCGCGGCGAGCGCGCGCTGCACGCGACGCGGGCGCAGCTGCACGAGCTGCACCGCCGGCTCGCTGGCCTGCACCCGCGCGCGCGTATCCTCGGCCACCGCGCCGCGCTCGGCGAGCTCGAGCGGCGGCTCGCCGAGCTGCACCCCGGCCCGCGGCTGGCGCGCGCGGCGCACGAGCTGGCTGCTCTGGCGGCGCGCCGCGACACCGCGCTGCGCGAGATCGTCGAGGAGCGGCGCAGCGAGCTCGCGCGGATCGGCGCCCAGATGGCGGCGCTGTCGCCGCTCGCCGTGCTCGACCGTGGCTACGCGATGGTGCGCGCGGGCGATGCGATCGTGCGGGACGCGGCGCAGGTCGCCCCGGGCGACAGGCTGACGGTGCGGCTCGCGAACGGCTCGCTCGCGGTCATCGTCGAGACGCGCGTCGAACCGGAGGCCGAGTGAAGCGCGGCAAGCGACCGGGGACGCGCGGCGGCCGCCGCGGCGACAGCCTGGGCGCGACCGATCCCTTCGAGCAGGTCACGCTGCCCCGGCCGCGCGTGAAGGCCCGGCTCCCCACCGATCTCGCCGACGCCGCCG
>DAIRFU010000026.1:19823-22039 GCA_036794935.1 Kofleriaceae bacterium
ACGCGCGCCCGATGGCGATGACGACGAGCCGCGGACCCAGACGCGCGCACCGTCGCAGGAGCACGCCGTCGCATCGGCCCTCGCCGACGACGAGGCGATGACGGACACCGCGCGCGAGAGCCGGCCGAGTCGCACGTCTCGCGGGGACGCGTCCCGCGCGAGGAGCTCGGCATCGTCGCCGCGCGCGAACGCCGCGACCACCGCGGTGCCGGACCTGCCGCTGCCGCCGCCGCCGCGCACGACCTCGGTCCACGTGCTGCCATCGGCATCCGCACAGGCACCGCACGCGTCGCCGACGCCATCGCCGGTGCCGTCTCGCCCGACGCCATCGCCGGTGCCGTCTCGCCCGACGCCACCGCCGATGTCGTCGTCGCGGCCGACGCCCAGCCCCGCAGCATCGCGTTCCACGCCGCCGCTCGTGCGCGCAGCGCCACCGGTCGCGCTCACACCGACGCCCGTACTGCCGCGTCCGCGCACCGCGATCACGCACGGCGAGACCCCGCAGAGCCGGCTCGAGCCGACGACGTCCGAGCTCGGCGGCAGCATCGACGAGACCGCGCGGATCCCCGAGCAGCTGCCGCTGGATCTCGACTCGGGCCCGCTCGCGACCGATCCCGACGAGCTCGTCCCGGTGCCGGCGATCGTGCCGCTGCGGGTCGCGATCTACGAGGAGTCGGCACACCTGCCGAGCGCGCAGGGCGCGGTCGTCGCCGCCGGTCACCTCGTGCAGCTCGGTGCCGGTGGCCGCGAGGGGCTCGCGCGCGTGCTCCGCGAGCTGCGCGCCGGCGAGCTCGACGTCATCATCGCCGCGCTGCCGGGCGGCGAATCGCTCGTGCAGGCCGCGCGGGCCCTCGAGCCGCGGCGGCCGATCGTGATCGCGTCGGTCGCCGGCTCGCCGGTCGATGCGGTCGCGCGCGGGTACGCCGCGGGTGCCGATCTCGCGGTCGCGCGCCCGCACGATGTCGAGCGGCTCGCGCCCGTGCTGTTCGCGGCGTCGCGCCTGCAGCTCGAGAAGCGCGTCGCGCTCGCGGCGCGTGGTGCCGAGCAGGTGCTGCGCTCGCGGCTCGACGAGCTCGCCGATCCGGATCCGCACGGCCTCATGCCGTTCGAGCTGTTCCAGCGCGTGCTCGAGCTCGAGATCAAGCGCGCGAAGCGGTTCGAGTACCCGCTCTCGGTCGCGCTGTTCGCGGTCGAGATCGCGCCGCCGCCACCGCCGCCCGGCATCCGGGGCATCCTGCGCGCGCGCGCCGGCAACGCGCTCATCCACAGCGTGCGTGACATCGATATCGCGACGCAGCTCGATCACGAGCGCTTCCTCGTGCTCTTGCCCTACACGGACCTCAAGGGTGCGGCCGGCCTCGGCCGGCGCGTGATCGCGGCGGTCGCCGCCGGCGATCCAGTCGTCGCCGCCGGGCGCACGTTTCCGCCTCGCCTCGTCGGCTCGGTCGCCGGCGCGCTGCCGGGCCACGCGATCAGCTTCGCGAAGCTGATGAAGGACGCGACACGTGCGCTCGACCAGGCACGCCGCGATGGGGCCGAGCTGGCGGTGCAACCATGACGATCGCGATCACCGGAACCACACGACTCGCCGCCGTGCTCGGCTGGCCCGTCGAGCACACGCGGAGCCCGGCGATGCTCAACGCCGCGTTCACCGCCGATCGCATCGACGCGGTGATGGTGCCGGTCGGCGTCCCTCCGGACGGCCTCGCCGCGGCGGTCGCCGGCCTGCGCGCGATGCGCGCGCTCGGTGCGAGTGTCACCGTCCCGCACAAGCTCGCCGCGGCCGCGCTGTGTGACGAGGTCACGCCGGCCGCCAAGGCGATCGGCGCGGTCAACTGCCTCGAGCTCGGCGACGCGCTCGTCGGCCACAACACCGACTGCGATGGCTTCCTCGATGCGATCGTCGGCGCCGGCTTCGAGCTGCGCGGCAAGCGCATCATCCTGCTCGGCGCGGGCGGCGCGGCGCGCGCGGTCGCGTACGGTGTGCGTGGCGCGCGGGCGATCGAGGTGATCGCGCGGCGTCCGGCCGAGGTCGCGTGGGCGCAGGCCTGGCCGTGGACCGCCGAGAACCTGAACGATTGCTTCGCGCGCGCGGATGTCGTAATCTGCGTCGGGTACGATATGGTCGAGTACCAGCCCGAGATGTGGAATCCGAACGGCGACAAGACCATCATCCACATCGACGCGCTGCCGGCGGAAGTCGATGAATGCTACAT
>DAIRFU010000360.1:0-7361 GCA_036794935.1 Kofleriaceae bacterium
GCCTTGCTGGTTCTGCTGCTGGTCCCCCTGGCCTTGCTGGTTCTGCTGCTGGTCCTGCTGCTGGTCCCGCTGCTTCTGTTCGTCCTCGAGGGCCGCGAGCTTGCGCGCGACGAGATCGCGATTGAACCGCGCGTCCTCATCGCCCGGCGCGAGGGCGAGCGCCGCATCGTACGCGGTGATCGCCTGCTGCCACGCCGCGATCGTGCGCGCGCGGTCGGTCGTCAGGGCCTGCTCGCCGAGCCGGTAGCGTGCGTTGCCGAGGTTGTAATAGGCATCGACCTGGAGCTCGACATCGCGGGTGTGCAGCGCACCCTCGAACTGCTGCTCGGCCGCGGCGAAGTCGCCGCCGCGGTACGTCGAGGTGCCGTGGTTGTACGTCTCGACCGCCCCGCCCGCCGGTGCGGCCGACGCGAGGCCCGGGACCAGCAGGACGGCCAGCACGGCGCCCGTGCCGCCCAGCCGGCCGAGCGCGCGCGGCATCCGGCGCTTGCGCTCGCGGACGACCAGCTCGAGGAGCAGACAGGCAATCGCGAGTGCGAGCGGGATCTGGTAGCGCTCGCTGTACACCTTGCGCATCGTCGGCGCGTCGCTCGTCGGCAGCTTCGACAGCGCGGCCGCGTACAGCTTGTCCAGCCCGCGGCCGTCGGCGCCGAGTGGCTCGTACGCGCCGCCGGTGACCTGCGCGATCGCGCGCAGCGTGGTGGCATCCAGCCGCGAGCGCACCGGGTTGCCCTGCTCGTCGCGGACGAGCTCGGGCGTGCCGTCGGGGCCGGCGATCTGGATCAGCTCGCCACGCTGGCTACCAACGCCGATCGTGTAGATGGTCATGCCGGCCTTGCCGGCCTCACGCGCGGCATCGACCGCGTTGCCGGCGAGGTCCTCACCGTCGCTGAGCAGCACGAGCACCTTGCGGTTGTCGGGCTCCGATGCCATCGCCTGTGATGCGGCGCGGATCGCCGATGACAGATCGGTGCCCGGACGCGGGATCACGTCGGTGTCGAGCGCGGCGAGCGCCTGCAGGAATGTCCCGTGGTCGACGGTCATCGGCGCCTGCACGAACGCGCCGCCGGCGAACGCGATCAGGCCGACGCGGTCGCTGTCGAGCTCGCGGACGAGGTCGGCGACCGCGAGCTTGGCGCGGGTCAGCCGATCCGGCCGCAGGTCCGTGGCGCGCATGCTCCTGGAGGTATCGACCGCGAACACGAGGTCGACGCCCTGGTGCGGCGTCTGTTCCCAGCGGTAGCCGGCGCGCGGTCGCGCGAGCGCGGTGAACGCCATCGCGAGCCCGGCGAGCGCGAGCGCATGGCGTAGCCAGCGCCGTCCCGCCGACAGCGAGCTCTCCGTGCTGGCCTGCGCGAACGCACGGATCGCGCGCTTGCCGCGACGCTCGCCGCGCAGCATCAGCAGCGCGAGCAGCACCGTTGCGATGCCACCGGCGACGAGCCATTCAGGGTGTGCAAAGTCGATCATCATCTCTTCCTCAGGGGACGCGGCGCAGCACGGTGGTGGCGAGGCCGAGCTCGAGCACGAGCAGGCCGACGGCGGGCAACAGCGCCCAGGCGAACTTTTCTTCGCGACGCTCGAAGCGGCTGACCTCGCGCGTCGTCTTCTCCATCGCGTCGATGCGCGTGTAGACGTCCTCGAGCGACTCGGTGTCGGTCGCACGGAAGAACGTTCCGCCGGTGACGGCCGCGATCTTCTTCAGCATGTCCTCGTCGACGTCGGCCTCCGCCATCACGACGTGACGCCGGCCGTTCTCGTCGATGACCGGCATCGGAGCCTCGCCCTCGGTGCCGACGCCGATCGTGTAGACCTTGATGCCGAGCGCCGCGGCGGCCTCGGCGGCGAGCTCGGGCGGCACCTTGCCCGCGTTGTTGACCCCATCGGTGAGCAACACGACGACCTTCGTATGTGCGTCGCTCGCGCGCAGCCGGTTGACCGCCGCCGATAGTGCGGAGCCGATCGCGGTGCCGTCCTCGACGGTGCCGAGCTCGACGCGCGCGAGGTTGCGGGCGAGCCAGTCGTGGTCGAGCGTCAGCGGCGAGACCAGGTACGGGCCACCCGCGAAGGCGATCATGCCGAGCCTGTCGTTCGGGCGCTGCTCGATGAACGTACCGACGACGGACTTCACAGCGGTGAGCCGGTCGGTCCGCTCGCCGGCGAGCTCGAGATCGAGCGCGCCCATCGAGCTCGAGACGTCGATCGCGAGCATGACGTCGACGCCGCTCGCCTTGATGCTCGTGCTCGCGTGCGCGAGTTGCGGGCGGGCGAGCGCCACGATCAGCAGCGCGGCGGCGGGCAGCCGCAGGTACGGCAGCAGGGTGCCGGCGCGGGCCCGCGTCGTACGGGCAACGGCACGGACCGCATCGACGCTGGAGTACATGACCGCCGCGCGCGGACCGCGGCGGGCACGCAGCAGCGCGACGACGGGGAGCGCGAGGAGAAGCCACAGCAGCTCGGGGTGGGCAAACTGGATCACGAGACACCTGCGTCGGGGGTGGCGGTGGCGCGCACGAAGCTCTCGGCGTGATCGACGATCGTGGTCATCTCGCCGCGCGACAGCGACCACCTCGCGTACTTCGCGAGATCGCAGAGCTCGAGGAACTTGCCGAGCTCCGCACGGTACGGCGCGACCGGGCTGGTCGCACGCAACAGGTCGGCGAGTAGCTCCTCGGTCGTGCGGCGTGGTGCGTGGATGTCGAACACTTCCTCGACATAGCCGCGCACCGCGTTCGACACGCGCACGGACAGCTCGTGCGGGCTACCGCGCTCGATCAGTGCGCGCGAGACAGCGAGCTCTCCGAGGGCGCGTTGGTCGGCGGGCAGCGCGCGGCGGCGCCGGCGCACGTACAGCACGATGACCGCGGCGGTGGCGAGCACGGCGAGGCCGGCCACCAGGTACGGCCACCACGGCGTCGCGACCGCCTCGGCGATCGGGCCGCGGATGTCGCGGATATCTTCGGCGATCGGCGATGTCGGGGTCATCGGCGCCTCCTCGCACGCGCCGCGAAGAACGCATGCATGGCGGGGATGTAGGGCCGCGCGGTATCGAGCTCGACGATGTCGAGGCCGGCGCGGCGCAGGACACCGCGGACCTCGCCGGCGCGCTGGTCGGCGACCTCGGCGAACCGGTCGCGGACGCGGCGGCGCGCGGTGTCGATCGCGACGACCTCGCCCGTCTCGGCATCCTCGACCGCGAGGAGACCGACGTTCGGCAGCACGCGCTCGTGCGGGTCGCGAACCTGGAAAGCGATCGCGTCGTGGCGCGCCGCGAGCACGCGCGAGCTCTTGGCGACCGCGGCGAGGGCGGTCGCGCGCGGTATGCCGACCTCGAGATCCGAGATCAGCGCGACCACGCTGCGCCGGGCGAGTAGCGCCGGCAGCGTGTCGAGCACGAGCGCGATGTCGGTGCCGTGACCCTGTGGCCTGCAGCCCAGGATCTCGCGCACGACCCGCAGCGCGTGCGGCCGACCCTTGCGCGGTGGGACGAAGCGCTCGATGCGGTCGGTGAACATGACGAGGCCGACCAGGTCGTTGTTGCGGATCGCGGACAGCGCGAGCACGCACGCCAGCTCGGCCGTGAGCTCGCGCTTGCGCTGATCGGTCGAGCCGAAGTCGCCCGACGCCGAGACGTCCACCGCGAGCATCAGCGTCAGCTCGCGCTCCTCGCGGAACTGCTTGACGAACGGCCGGCCCGCGCGCGCGGTGACATTCCAGTCGATCGTGCGTACCTCATCTCCGGCGACGTACTCGCGGACCTGGTCGAAGTCGATGCCGCGGCCGCGGAACGCCGAGTGGTAGCCACCGGCGAGCGCGTTGTCGACGAGCACGCGGGTGCGCAGCTCGAGCTGGCGGACCTTGTTCATGATCGCCTGCACGCGGTCGCGGTCGAGCTCGACCGGCGGCAGTGGCGCGATCGCGCGCTTCGGCAGCACGGGGGTGGTCACGGGATCACGACCTGATCGAGGATGCGCGCGACGAGCTGGTCGCCGTCGACCTGTTCGGCCTCGGCCTCGTACGTGACCGCGACGCGGTGACGGAGCACGTCGGGCGCGATCGCCTTGACGTCCTGCGGTGTCACGTAGCCGCGGCCACTCAGGAACGCCCAGGCTTTCGCGGCGAGCGTGAGAGCGATCGTCGCGCTGGGCGAGGCGCCGAACCGGACCAGCGGCGCGGTGTCGAGGCCGAATCGATCGGGCTCGCGGGTCGCGACCACGAGGCTCACGATGTAGCGCTTGACCTTGTCGTCGATGTAGATCGCGTCGGCGATCCGCCGCGAGTCGAGTAGCTGGTCACCCGACAGCACCGGGTCGGGCCGCGGCGGCGTGCGCGTCGTCGCGAGCGACTCGAGGATCTGGAGCTCCTCGTCCGCACTCGGGTACGTGACGATCACCTTGAGCAGGAAGCGGTCGACCTGTGCCTCGGGCAGCGGGTACGTACCCTCCTGCTCGACCGGGTTTTGCGTCGCCATCACGAGGAACGGATCGGGCAGCGCGTGGCTGCCGTCGCCGAGCGTGACCTGGCGCTCCTGCATCGCCTCGAGCAGCGCACTCTGCACCTTCGCGGGCGCGCGGTTGATCTCGTCCGCGAGGATCAGGTTCGCGAAGATCGGGCCGCGCTTGGTCTCGAAGTGGCCGTCGCGCGGGTTGTATACGAGCGTGCCGACGATATCGGCGGGCAGCATGTCGGGCGTGAACTGGATGCGCCGGAAGTCCGCGGTGATCGCCTGGGCAAGCGTCTTGAGAGTCAGCGTCTTCGCCAGGCCGGGCACGCCTTCGAGCAGCACGTGGCCACCGGCGAGCATCGCGACGAGCAGGCGATCGACGAGCGCGTGCTGGCCGACGATCACGCGCCCGATCTCGCGGCGCAGCGGATCGACCCAGGCGCTGGCGCGCTGCACGCTTGCTTGAATCGCGTGGACATCCGGCGGCGGTCCGCCGGGCTCGCGCAGCGGCTCGCGGAACAGCGGGGCGGGAGAGCGGGACAGGGACGGCGTGGCCTCGGCGGCGTGGGAGCGTCGAATCATGCGCCCACTCTGGCTGGCTCGTCCTACATCAGGCTTTCACGAACATTTCAATCTCGAAAGGTTCGCCGCAAATCGACGCCCGTGCTCCCCGGCACTCGGAGCTTCTACGAGCGCACGCGCGCTCAGCGGCGTGTACCTCTCGTTGCGCCGCAGCGCGTGATGGGTAGCTTCGATCATGAGGCCGATCACGAGAGAAGCGATCGTCGACCGGCGCCAGCCGGCGCTGCGCTGGAGCGCGGTGTTCGCCGGCGCGCTGGTCGCGGTCGGCTTGTGGGTGCTGCTGCAGTTGCTCGGTATGGGCGCGGGGCTCGCCGCCGTCGACCTCGATGACTCGGGCTCGCTGCGTTCGCTCGGCATCGGCACCACCGTCTGGTCGATCCTGGCGCCGCTCCTCGCGCTGTTCGCCGGCGGCGTCGTCGCCGGCCGGCTCGCGACGACGTTCGACCCGAAGGTCGGGGCGACGCACGGGCTCGTGGCGTGGGCGATCGCGTCACTCGCCGGCATCGTCGCGCTCGCGTGGCTGATCTCGGCGATCGCGGGAGGCGCGGTGCACGTCGCCTACGGCGATCTGCCGGCGAACATCGGTGCGCACGACCAGGTCATGATCGATCCCGACCTCCGCGCCGGCGCGCTCGCCGCCGCGACCGAGCAGACCGGCAAGATCCTGCTCGGCGCTGGCATCACGCTGCTGCTGGGCCTCGCAGCGGCGCTCGCAGGCGGTGCGCTCGGCGCGCGCCGGCTGGTCCGCCGGCGTCATTCCACGCAGGAGGTCCCGGTGGTGCCACCGCCGGACGAGCCACCTGCGGATGCTCCGCACGTCAATCCTTGAGGAGGAATGCATGTCACCGAAGATCTCGTTTCCGCTGTTCGCGCTGTTCGGTATCACGCGCGGCATGGCCGGCACCGGCCTCGGCCTGCTGCTCGCCGATCGCGTGCCCGCGATTCATCGCCGCAAGCTCGGCATCGCGCTGTTCGCGGTCGGAGCCGCGAGCACGATCCCGCTGATCGCGACGGTCATCCGCAAGAGCCGGCAGCGCCAGACGGCGGGCGTCATGGATCCGCAGACCGAGGTCTACACGCCGCGGCACGGCGTCGTCGACGCGCAGGAGGCCGAGATCCTGCCCGCCGGCGTCCCGAACATCCGGCAGTAGCTCAGTCGCGGCGGGCCGGCAGCACCGCAGTCGGCCGCTGGCGCTCGTCCTCGCGATGCACGTAGCGCCGCATCCCGATCTCGCGCCACCAGCTCGCCCAGCGATCCGCGGCGAGCTCGCGCTCCTTGCGCGGCAGATCGTGGTGGTAGCCGAAGTACTCGCCGGTGATCCGGCGCAGGTCGTTGATCGCGATCTCGCGGATCGCGTCCTCCTTGTGGAGGAGACCCTCGATCAGCCACTCGACCCGGTGGCGCTTCGCCGCGGCGTCGTACCACTTGCGCCACTTCTTGCCCGATAGCCCGAAATCCTGGGCGGTGAGCGCGACGAGCGCCTTGCGCACGTGATCGGCGCCGCGGTCGGCGCGCTCGATCGCGTCGATCAGCTCCGCGATCGAATCGATGTCACCGAGCTGGACGATCGCCGCGGTCGCCGCCGCGACCTGCTCGGGGTCCTCGGCGCTGACCGCGCGGCGCGCCTTCGCGAGCGCCTGGGTGAGATCGGCGAGCGGATAGCCGGCGAGCGCCTCGATCGCGAGCTCGCGGATCCCGTAGTCCTGATCGAACAGCCGCTCGACGAGTGTGAACACCGCGTTGCGCGGGCGTAGCTCGGCGGCGCACACGGTCGCGTAGAAGCGAACGTCGCGCTGCGGTGCGCTCATCCGATCGATCAGCAGCTCGGCCGCGACCGAGCCGAGCCGCACCGTCAGCTCCAGCAGGCCACCGTACTGCGCGGCGCGCAGCGCACGGCCGCCGACCGCGAACCGCTCGACGCGCAGCTTGCCGGGGAACCGCTGCGCGAGCTCGCCGAGCGTCTCGGGCGCGCGCTCGACCGCGTCGTTGATCGCCTCGTCGGCAGCACCCTCGCGCGCGTTCTCGATCTCGTCGAGCACGTCGGCGAGCCGCCGCAGCGGCTTGGCGGGCAGCGACAGCGCAGTTTCCGGCACGCTCGGCCGCTCGGCCGGCGCGGGGGCCCGCCACTCGGCGTCGTCGCGGACGATCTTCTTGGTATCGATGTGCTCGCCCTCGAGGACGACGGCCGGCGCGTCCGTGCTGGGCGCACGGTAGCCGGCTGACTTGTGGCGCACGATCAGCCGGCCGAGCGCGTCGGCGGCGGCGCTCGCCAGCGGCAACAGCTCGGTGACGTCGACGAGCTTGAGGTCGCTGTGGACGCGGTGTGCGATCACG
>DAIRFU010000027.1:0-13718 GCA_036794935.1 Kofleriaceae bacterium
CGCTGGCCGGCGGAGGCTCGCCGAGCACGACCTCGAGCGCGTCGTCGATCTTCGTCATGTAGCGAAGGTCGAGCTGATTCCGGATCTCCTCGGGGATGTCGAGCGTGTCCTTGCGGTTGCGCTCCGGCATGAACACGATCTTGATGCCCGCACGGTGTGCCGCGAGGACCTTCTCCTTGATGCCGCCGATCGGCAGCGCGTGACCGCGCAGATCGATCTCGCCGGTGATCGCGACGTCGTTGCGGATCGGGCGCTTGGTGAACACCGAGACGACCGCGCAGGTGAGGGCGACGCCGGCGGACGGCCCGTCCTTCTTGATCGCGCCCTGCGGCAGGTGGATGTGGAGGTCGCTGTTCGCGATCTTGTCGTGATCGATGCCGAGCCGCGCCGCGTTGCTGCGCATCCACGACACCGCCGCGGTCGCGCTCTCCTTCATGACGTCGCCCATCTGACCGGTCAGCCGGACGTCGCCCTTGCCGGGATAGCTGCGCGCCTCGATGAACATGATGTCGCCGCCGACCGGCGTCCACGCCAGGCCGGTGATGACGCCGACCTCGGGCTTGCGCTCGGCGGTATCCGAGACGAAGCGCGGCGGCCCGAGTAGCTCCTCGACGACCTTGGGGGTCACGTGCAGGCTGGTCTCGCCCTCGGCGACCCGGACCGCGGCACCGCGGCAGATCGCCGCGATCTCGCGCTCGAGGTTACGGACGCCGGCCTCGCGCGTGTAGCTCTGGATGATGTCCTCGAGTGCCTCGTCCTCGAGATCGAGCTGGTCCTTGCCGATGCCGTGCTCGACGAGCTGCTTCGGCACCAGGTGGTTCTTCGCGATCGCGAGCTTCTCGATCATCGTGTAGCCGGTGAGCTCGACCATCTCCATGCGATCGAGCAGCGGCTGGCTGATCGTGTCGAGCTGGTTCGCGGTGCAGATGAACATCACCTTCGACAGATCGACCGGCACCTCGACGTAGTGATCGACGAAGTCCTTGTTCTGCTCGGGGTCGAGCACCTCGAGCATCGCCGCCGCCGGGTCGCCCCGCATGTCGGCCGCGAGCTTGTCGATCTCGTCGAGCACGAAGACCGGGTTCATCGAGCCCGCCTTCTTGAGGCCGGCGACGATGCGGCCGGGCAGGGCGCCGATGTACGTGCGGCGGTGGCCGCGGATCTCGGCCTCGTCGCGCACGCCGCCGAGCGAGATGCGCACGTACTTGCGGCCGAGCGAGCTCGCGATCGAGCGGCCGAGCGAGGTCTTGCCGACACCGGGCGGGCCGACGAGCAGCAGGATCGGGCCGTGCTTGTTCGGCGCGAGCTTGCGCACCGCGAGGAACTCGAGGATGCGGCGCTTCACCTTGTCGAGGCCGGAGTGCTCCGCCTCCAGGATCGCGCGGGCGGCCGACACATCGAGCCGGTCGTCGGTGAACACGTTCCACGGGATCTCGAGCAGGTTCTCGACGTAGGTGCGCGCGATGTTGTACTCGGGCGAGCTCGACGCCATCTGGCTCATCCGCGCGAGCTGCTTCTTCGCGACGGCACGGACCTCGTCGCTCATCTTGCTGTCCTCGATCTTCTTGCGCAGCTCGTCGATCTCGGCGTTGTCGTCCTGCTCGCCGAGCTCCTCCTGGATCTGGCGCATCCGGTCGCGCAGCACGCGCTCGCGGTGATTGCGGCTCGACTCGCCTTCGAGCTCGGCCCCGATGTCGGCCTTGAGCCGGAGCACGGTGGCCTGGCGCTCGAGCGACGGGATGATCCGCTCGAGGCGCTTCATCGTGTCGGTCTCGACCAGGAGCTGGGTGAGGTCGTCGCGCTCGAGCTCGAGGTACGGCACCGCCGCATCGACGAGCTTGTCCGGATCGACGATCGCCTGGACCTGCGCGCGGGTCAGCTCGCCGCGGGGCTCCTTGCCCTCCTTATCCTTGTGCTCCTTGGCCTGCGCATCGCTGACGACCGCGACCAGGTAGTCGCGGACCTTCGCGGTGGTGGCGAGCAGCTGATCGCCAGGCACGCTGGAGGTCGAGATCAGCGTCGATACCGAGGTGACCAGGAACGGCTCGGTCGCGACCAGCGCGTCGATGTGGACGCGCTCGAGGAACCGCATCACGCACGTGAAGCGGCCGGGCGAGTGCTTGACCACCTGAACAATCTCGGCGCGCACTCCGATCTCGTGGAGGTCGCGCTGGCCGGGATCCCGTACGGCTGGATTTTTCTGCGGGATGATGACGATCAGATTGTCGTCCCGTGTCGCGGCTTCGATCGCGCGCACGGAGGCCTCGCGCCCGATCTCCAGGGGGCCAACGTGGCCCGGGAGCTGGACTTCGGTGCGCAGCGGGATGACAGGATACTGACCGGCGGTCTCGGTGTGTTTGGTCATCGAGGTCTTGTCTCGAGTTTACGATAGTTCAGCCGTTGTGCTCGCGTTTGCGGACCTTCTGGACGAGCGAAACCAGCAGTTTCTTGGCGTCGTCGTCGAGGTCCTTCGGGACGTCGATCTGGACCGTGACGTAATGATCACCCGGCGGTCCGGAGCGGCCGGAGACGCCCTTTCCGCGCAGCCTGAGCTTTCTGCCGCTCGAGGTGCCGGGAGGGACCTTCACCTCGGCCTTGCCGTCGACCGTGGGGACGGTCGCGACCGTGCCCAGGATGGCCCGATCGAAGGAAATCCTCACGTCGGAGTGGACGTCGGTGCCCTCGACGCGCAGCCAGCTCCCGTCGGATGCACGCACCTTGCTCTCGAACTCGGCGTCCTCCGCAGGGGGGCGCCGCCGCGAACGACCGTCACCCATGTCGACGTGCTCGACGCGGACGCGGCCACCGCCGCCGCCGCCGCCGCGACCGGGCGCCTGTGCCCCAGCGAAGAACTGGCTGAAGAGATCGCCGAGATCGAACACGCCCGGCCCGCCGCCGCGCGCCGTGTACGTGTAGTTGCCGCCACCGCCGAGATCGGGGCGGAAGCCGCCGGCGCGAATCGCGTCGTACTGCTTGCGCTTCTTGTCGTCGCCGAGCACGTCGTACGCGTTCGAGATCTCCTTGAAGCGCTTCTCCTTCGCCTTGTCGCCACCCGTCGAATCCGGATGGTTCGCCTTGGCGAGCTTGCGATACGCCTTCTTGATCTCGTCCGCGGTGGCCTTGTCCGCGACGCCGAGCACCTTGTAGTAGTCGACGCTCGGATCGAAGTCGATCTGCGCCGGCATGGTTACGCCGCCACTCCCTTCACGCTCTTGTGGAACACGATGTCACCGGAGGACACGTCGGCTTCGACGTGGTCTCCGGGCTGGAAGTCGCCGGACAGGAGCCGGGTGGCGAGCGGATCGATCACGAGCTTTTGCAGGGCACGCTTCAAGGGACGTGCACCATAGATCGGATCGTAGCCAGCTTCCGCCACTCGTGCGACTGCCTGGTCGGAGAGGTGCAGCGTGATCTGCCGCTCCGCGAGCAGCTTGGCGAACCTCTCGACCTGGATCCGCACGATCTTCGCGAGCTCGGCCTCGCCGAGTGGCTCGAAGAAGATGATCTCGTCGATGCGGTTCAAGAACTCGGGGCGGAAGTGGGCCTGGAGCTCGCGCATCGCGAGCTGCTCGACCTGCGCGCGGTTGTCCGCGGACAGCTTGAGCAGGTGCTGGCTGCCGACGTTGCTCGTCATGATGACGACCGCGTTGCGGAAGTCGACCGTGCGGCCCTGACCATCGGTCAGCCGGCCATCGTCGAGCACCTGGAGCAGGACGTTCCACACGTCGGCGTGTGCCTTCTCCATCTCGTCGAGCAGCACGACCGAGTAGGGGTGGCGGCGCACCGCCTCGGTGAGCTGACCGCCCTGGTCGTAACCGACGTAGCCCGGAGGCGCGCCGACGAGCCGGCTCACGGTGTGCTTCTCCTGGTACTCGGACATGTCGATGCGCACCATCGCGTGCTCGTCATCGAACAGGAACTCGGCGAGCGCGCGCGCGAGCTCGGTCTTGCCGACGCCGGTCGGACCGAGGAACAAGAAGCTGCCGACGGGGCGATTCGGATCCTTGAGGCCGGCACGCGCGCGGCGCACCGCGGCGGCGACGGCACCGACCGCGGTCTCCTGGCCGACGACGCGCAGCCGCAGCCGATCCTCCATCTTCGTCAGCCGCTCGACCTCGCCCTCGAGCATCTTCTCGACGGGGATGCCGGTCCACTTCGCGACCACGGTGGCGATGTCGTCCTCGGTGACCTCGTCGCGGAGGAAGCTACCCTGCTTGCGCAGCTCCTCGACCTTCGCGGTCTCGTCGGCGATGTCCTTCTCGAGCTGTGGCAGCGTCCCGAAGCGCAGCTCGGACGCACGCGCGAAGTCGCCCGTGCGCTGGAGCCGCTCGGCCTCGCTCTTGAGCTCCTCGAGCTTCTGCTTCTTGTCGCCGAGGCTCTTGATGACGTCGCGCTCGTGCTGCCAGCGCGCCTTCATTCCGCTCGCCTGCTCCTTGAGCTCGGCGATCTCGCGCTCGACCTCGGGCAGCCGCTGGCGTGCGCGGCGGTCATCCTTCTTCTCGCGCTCGAGCGCGGCGCGCTCGACCTCGAGCGTGGCGACCCGGCGCTCGAGCTGATCGATCGGCGTCGGCGTCGACTCGATCTCCATCTTGAGACGCGACGCAGCCTCGTCGACGAGGTCGATTGCCTTGTCGGGCAGCTGGCGCGCCGGGATGTAGCGATGCGAGAGCCGCGCGGCCGCGATCAGCGCGGCGTCACGGACGCGGATCTTGTGGTGGACCTCGTAGCGCTCCTTGAGCCCGCGCAGGATCGCGATCGTGTCCTCGACCGACGGCTCGTCGATCAGGACCGGCTGGAAGCGGCGCTCGAGTGCCTTGTCCTTCTCGATGTGCTTTCGGTACTCGTCGAGCGTCGTCGCGCCGATGCAGCGCAGCTCGCCGCGCGACAGCGCCGGCTTGAGGAGGTTCGCCGCGTCCGCGGCGCCCTCCGCCGCGCCCGCACCGACGAGCGTGTGCAGCTCGTCGATGAACATGATGATCTTGCCCTCGGCGGAGGCGACCTCCTTGAGCACGGCCTTGAGCCGCTCCTCGAACTCGCCGCGGTACTTCGCACCCGCGATCAGCGCACCGAGATCGAGCGACAGCAGCTTCTTGTCGCGCAGCGACTCGGGGACGTCGCCCCGCGCGATGCGCTGGGCGATGCCCTCGACGACGGCGGTCTTGCCGACGCCGGCCTCGCCGACCAGCACCGGGTTGTTCTTCGTGCGCCGGGACAGGATCTGGATCGTGCGGCGGATCTCCTCGTCGCGGCCGATCACCGGATCGAGCTTGCCCTGCTGCGCGAGCCGCGTGAGGTCGCGGCAGTAGCGATCGAGCGCCTCGTACTTCGCCTCGGGATCGTCGTCGGTGACGCGCTGGTTGCCGCGGACCTCGACGAGGGCCCCGAGGATCGCGTCCTTGCTCGCGCCCGCGGCGCGCAGCGCCTCGCCAGCCGCCGTCTTGCCCGCGGCCAGCGCGAGCAGGAAGTGCTCCGTCGAGATGTACTCGTCCTTCATCTCATCGGCCTGCTTGGCCGCGTTCTCCCAGGTATCCTTGATCGAGCGTCCGAAATCGACGTCGAGCGCGGCGCCGTGGGCGCGCGGGAGTCGCTCCATCGCGCGCTCGAGGTCGGCCTTGACGACGCGCGGGTCGGCGCCCAGCTTGGCGAGGATGCGCGGTACGACACCGCCCTCCTGATCGAGGAGCGCGACGAGCAGGTGCTCGGCGCCGATCTCGGCGTGATGCTTGCCGATCGCGAGATCTCGCGAGCTCGCGAGTGCCTCGCGAGCTTTGACGGTGAGCTGGTCGATCTTCATGACGCCGAGCAACGTAACCACCGTTACGAATGCGTCAACGGTTCGGAAACAACTCGGCCGGTTAGGAGCGCAGAACGCGCTCGACCGGGGTGCCCGCCGCCGCGATCCGGATCTTCTGGAGGTCGAGCACACCCCGGCGGGCCAGCTCGCCGATCGCGGTGGACGCGCTGCCCAGCTCGAACCTGCCGCGCCGATGGACGAGCTCGGACAGCGCTGCGGCGATCCGAGGCGGCGCGTCCTCGCCGAGGGCGTCGACCAGCTTGGCGGCGAGCTCGGTCTCGCCGCACAGCGCGGCGGCGACCAGCGCCTGGGCGAGCGAGCTGCCGGCGACCGGACCGACCGCGAGCCCGCCGCTCTTCGCGAGCTGGCCGGCCACCTCGACGAGCGCGCCCGGATCGTCGGCGCGCCAGTAGACGTCGAGCAGCCTGCGCAGCGTCGGCACGTGGCGCGGATCCAGATCGGACGCGCGCAGGAACACGTCGTCGGCGCGGTCGATGTCGCCGAGGTGGAGCAGCACCGCCTCGCCGAGGCGGTAGAGCCGATCGGCCCGCTCCTGCGGCGTCGGCGCGAGCGGCACGAGCTGGAACAGGTAGCGGGTCGCCGTCGGCCAGTCGCCCTTCGCGATGTGCATCTCGGCGAGCATCTCGATCGATGGTGCGTGATGCGGGTGATCGCGGACGATCAGCTCGAGCTGCCCGATCGCCTCGTCGAACTCGCCGACCATGCGATGCAGATCGACGAGCGCGTGGCGGGTGCGCAGCGCGGCGTCGTCATCGGTGAGCGGGATCAGCTCGAGCACCGCGTGCGCGGCGGTGATCGCGGTGCGCAGCTCGTTCGTCACGGTCGCGAGGTGCTGGACGCGCATCATCACGTCGTAGCGCCCGGGCGCCGAGGCCGCGGCCTGCTTCGCGAGCTCGAGCGCCTCCTCGTGGCGGCCGAGGTTCTCGGCGATCACCGAGCGGCGGAGCGCGAGATCGTCGGCGCCGAGGACGGAGTCGCCGGGGGCGAGATCGCGATAGATGAGGTCGGCGGTCGGCCAGTCGCCGAGCCGGAATGCGAGCGCGCCACGGGCGTCGAGCGCACCGGCGTGACCGGGCTCCTCGATCAGCGCGAGGTCGTACGCACGTGCGGCCTGCTCGAGCGTGCCGAGCTCCTCGGCCAGGTGCGCCACACCGAGCCACGCGGCCGCCCGGTCCTCGGCGACCCGTGTCGCGGGTCCCGACCCTTCGCTGGTCGACGGGCTGTCCGCGCGCGCCGCGAACAGCGTCGTGATCTCGGTGAGCGCGTCGAGATCACCGGCCGCGCGGTGCACGCGCGCGAGCACGCGGAACGCGACGGGATGGCCGGGCTCGCCATGCCAGAGCTGATCCGCGAGCTCGAGCATCGCGTCGCTGTCGCCGCCGGCCTCGGCCTGCTCGAGCCTGGTGACGAGCGGCCCCAGACCGCCGAGCGCGTTCGCGGCCCTGCGGTTCTTCCCGGCCGCCTGGAGCAGGGCGGGCCGATCGGCGGCGCGCGCCGAGGCGCCGGCCTCGAGGAACAGCCGCGCGGCATCGGAGTGGCGACCGATCGCCTCGTAGCGGCGCGCGAGCGGGACCTTCGCCGCCGGGATCGTCGGATCGAACGCGAGCGCCTGCTCGTAGTTGACCTGTGCCTGGTCGCCGTCGCCGAGCTTCTCCTCGAAGATCATCGCGAGCTCGAGGTGGAGCGCGCCGCGCTCGCGTGGATCCGGTGCCGCCGCGATCTCGCGGTACAGCAGCGACGCAGCGAGCGCCCACTCGCCGCGCACCATCGCGGCAGTGCGGAGCTGGTACGCGATCTCCGGATCGGCCGGCGCATTCGCGTGGGCCTCCTTGAGGCAGCGGTACGCCTCGGCATCGCGGCCGAGCGCGTCGCGATAGATCTTGGCGCGCCGCCGCCACAGCCGCGCCTTTGCTTCGGGCTCGTCGGCGATCAGCAGCTGCCGCCCGATCGCCTCCGACGCCGCGGTGATGTCGCCGGTCTGCAAGTAGAGCTGCTCGAGGAGCTCGAGCGCCTCGACGTCGGCGGGGTTCGACTCGGCGACGCGCTCGGCCTCGCGGATCGCGGCCGGCCAGGTGGTCTCCTCTTGGGCGAGCTCGCGCGCGTGCGGCAAGCTGCCCCGGGGGAGTGCCGGGCGGGTCTCGATCTCGCCGGAGATCACGGAGTCGTCGCGGCCCAGCGCCTCGGCCTGATCGGCGGCCCACGCGCGGCGCGCGTCGTCGTACTCGGCCGACGCCGCGATCTGCTCGTACAGCTCGCGCGCGCGATCGAGCTCGTCGGCGGCGGCGAGCGCGTCGGCGAGCGGCATCCACACCGGCGAGAAGCTCGGATCGAGGCGATGCGCCTTGGTCCACAGCTGCAGCGCGCGGTGCGGCTCGGCCTTGCCGCGTGCGGTCATCGCTTCCTCGTGGAGCGCCATCGCCTGGCTGCGCGCGTCGTCGCCCTCGTGCTGCTGCAGCGGCGGGGCCAGCGTCCCGGCGGCCGGACGCAGCCGGGGCAGACCGATGGCGCTGCCGACCGAGGTCCACAGCGCGCTCGCCTGGTCGCGCAGCTCGTCGGCCTCCCGCGCGGGCGCGCCGCCGGCGGAGTCCTCGAGCGCCTGGGCGTACTCGGCCTTGCGCGCGACCTCGCGGCGAAGCGCGGCGATCAGGATGCCGCCGTCGTCGAACTTGCCGGCCGCGGTCGCGTCGTCGATCTCCTGGACCGCCTCGGCGGGCCTGCCGGCGCGGACCAGCGCGGTCGCGAGCAGCACCGAGTCGGGGCCGGCGCGGCGCGCGGGCTCGATCGCGCCGATCGCGGCGACCGCGACGTCCCACGCGAGGTGCGAGGCGGCCTCCGACGCGAGCAGGCGCAGTGTCGAGTCGCGGCGCGTGCCCGTGCCGAACGCCGCGGCGGCATCCCGCATGAGCTCTCTCGCGCGCACCACGTCCTCGAGCTTGTCGTAGTAGAGGTCGGCGAGCGCGAGCAGTGACTCGCCCTTGCGAGGGCCGGTCTCCACCGCGGCGAGCGCGGCGAGGTGGCGCGCGGCGGCCGAATGATCGGCGAGCTCGGTCGCGAGCTGGACCAGCTCCTCGAGGATCTCCTGGTTGCCCGGCGAGACGTGGTTCGCGGCCTCGAGCGCGGCGAGGCATTCGTCGAGCTTGCCGGCGGCGCGCGCGCGGCGAGCGGCATCGCGCAGCGACAGCGCGCCGGCCGGTGCGTCCTTGACGCGCCCGCTCGGCGTCACCTCGTCGGCGCTCGCCTTACCCTCGCGGTGCGGCGTTTCGCCGCGCAGGCGTGCGAGCCCGGCGGTGACGTCGCTGCCGCCGTCGAGTGCCGCGCGATCGAGCGCGGGCTGGGCGACGGTACGCACCGCCTCGACCTGCGCGTCGTCGAGCGCGGCGACCAGCTCGGAGAGCGCGTGTGCCGCGAGCAGGCGCTCCTTCGTGACGATCGCGAGGTCGACGCCCTGATCGCCTGCCAGCTCGCCGGCGAGCTGCGCGAACCCGCCCGCCGCCGCGATGACCGCACCATCGTCGCGCAGCCGCGACGTCACGTAGCGCAGCGAAGCCCGCCACCCCGGATCGATCTCGAGCGCGCGCTGGTGGGTCGCGAGCGCGACGTCGGGGCGGCCGAGCTGATCCTGGAGATCGCCGAGCCGCGACAGCAGCGGCTTCTGGCGCTGCGGGTGCCGCGCGGTCGCCGCGACCTTGCGGCCGAGGATCACCGAGACGCGATCGAGATCGCCGCGGTCGCGCCACGCGAGCTCGAGCGCGTCGAGCGCGGGCAGGTGGGTCTCGGAGATCCGCAGCGCGCCTTCGAGGCAGCGCACGGCATCGTCGCCGCGCTCGGCGCGCCGGAACAGCTCGCCCGCGCGGTACATCGCATCGGCCCGCGCGCTCGGCGACGACTCCGCGGCGACGCTCGCGAAGCCCTCGAGGGCGGTGGCGGCGCCTGCGAGATCGCCTGCGCGCTCGGCGAGCTCGGCATAGAGGCGCAGGGCCTGGCCGCGCACCTCGGGCGTCGTGCTCCGCGCGACATCGGCCGCCGGTGCGCTCGCCGCGTCGGCTCCCAGGTGATCGACGAGCGGTCGCAGCGCCTCGAGCGCGAGCGTCGTGTCGCCGCTGCGATCGGCGGCCACCGCGAGCCGATAGCGGTAGGCGCCGACGTGCTCGGGCTCGATCTCCGGATCGTCGGTGAGCCCGCGGTACGCGCGGATCACGTCCGACCACGCGCGCTGTCGCCACGCCGCCTCGCCGAGCGTGGTCAGCACCTCGCGGCGCAGCGCGGGCGCGACGTCGGCGACCAGCTCGGCGTGCGCGCGCGCGCCGTGGGGCAGGGCGACGGCCGGCTCGTCGGCCGCGAGCCACGCGGCGGCAGCGGCGGTCTCGACCTCGACGCGATCGCTTGCCCGCTCGACCATGCGTGCGAGCGCGGACAGCGCCTGCGCGCGCGCCCGCTGGTCGCCGCCGTCGGCGAGCAGCTCGGCCTCGAGCTGGTACGCGCTGCGGCGCGTCTCGGTCGCCTCCGGCAGATCCGCGGTGAGCGCGATCGCCTCGCGCAGATCGACGAGCGCGGCGGGGATGTCGGGCGTGGCCTCGCGGCGGCGCACGCCCGCGCGCTGGACGAGCAGCGCGGCGCGCTCGCCGTGCGCCGGGTGCGTCGCGAGCACGGCGTCGATCCAGCGCCGCTCGGCGGCGGCGTCCGGTGCGCGCGCGAGCAGCGTGCGGGCGGCCTCGCGCGCGATCGCCGGCGCGTGCTGCTGCGCGAGCTCGTGCGCGCGCTCCCAGGCGGCGCTCGCCTCGGCGCCGTGATCGGTGGGGTCGTGGCCGGGCGTGTGGCCGGCGGGCGGGTAGCCGATCGGCGCATGGCCGATGGGCGGGTGGCTCGTGCCATCGAGCAGCCGTGCGCGCGCGACCGCGAGCTGGGCGGCGCGCGTGAACAGCCGGTCGTCGGCGGTGACGTCGTCGCCGGCGAGCCCGACGAACGCCGCGATCGCGGTGTCGAGCTCGGCGGCGGCGTGCTCGGCGTCGTTCGTCGTCTCGGCGACGTCGGCGAGCACCGCGTGCGCCTCGGCCGCGGTCTCGCCGCCGGCGAGCGTCGCGCGGCGCAGCGAGGCGCGCGCCTCGTCGAGGCGACCGATCTGCACGAGCGAGCGCGCGTTCATCAGCTCGTAGCGCGCGGCGGTGTGCTGCGGCAGGCCGAGCCCGCGCAGCCGCTCGTACAGCTCGGCGGCACCCGTGTGATCGCCCCGCGCCGCGGCCGCGGTCGCGAGGCCGGCGATCGCCTCGGTCTGCAGCGCGTCGAGCTCGAGCGCGCGGCGCCACGCGCTCTCGGCCTCGCGCCACGCCTTCTCGTCGGCCGCCGCGTAGCGCCGGACCAGCAGCTCGCCGACGATCGCGAACGCGCGCGCCGCGCTCCGGGCGTCGCCGCGCGCCTCGCCGAGCCGCGCGACCTCGCGCCATGCGTCGAGCGCCGCCGCCGGGTCGCTGCTCGCGAGGATCGTCGCCGTCATCTCGTGGACCGCCGGATCATCGGGCGCGAGCTGGCGGGCGATCGCGAGCTCGTGCTGCGCGTTCGCCGGATCACCGAGCTGGTGAACGAACAGATCGGCGAGCCGCAGCCGGAGCTCGACGGCGCGCGCGATCTCGGACGCAACGGCGCGCGCGCGCAGCAGCCGCACCAGCTCGGGCCAGCGCTGCTCGTCGGCGAGCCGGTCGGCGAGCGCGTCGGCGGCCTCGGCCGAGCCCGGATCGTGCTCGAGCGCGAGCTCGTACAGCTCGGTCGCCGACCTCGGCTCGAGCACGCGGAGCAGCCGCGCGCCGGCGAGCGACGCGAGCGCCGCTTGATCGTCGTCGCCGTCCGCGCTCGCCTGCTGCGCGAGATGCGTGAGGTGGCTTGCCGCCTCGCGCGCGTCGCCCTGGGCGAGCGTGATCGACGCGAGCGCCGCGTGTTCCGCCGGGAACGCCGGCCACCGGCCGAGCGCCTGGCGTGCGAGCTCGAGCCCGTCGAAGAACCACGCCGGCCGCGACGCGGCGAGCGCGAGGATGCGCTCGAGCAGGTGCGGCTGCTCGGGACCGCCGGCTGCGAGCAGCGCGCGATAGCCGCGCATCGCATCCTCGATGTGCCCCGAGCGCAGCTGCTCGTCGGCCGAGTGCATGAGGTCGTGGGCGGCGGCGAGCGCGAGTGCCGCCGGCCGGACGCCCAGGTCGGCGGTGCGGCTGCCGCTCGGTCCGTACGACACCTCGATCGCCGCGCGCGACACCCGCACGTGGACGAGATCGATCTCGGAGACCGCGGGGAGCCGCCAGCCCGCCGGCGGCATGATGTGCCAGAGCAGCGCGCCGACCAGATCGGTCTCGACGTCGCACAGCCCGCGCGCGTACGGCCGCTCGATGACGCCCGACGCGTCGGCCGCGCCGAGCAGCGTCGCGAGCAGCCGATCCGCGAGCACCGGGCCGGGTGTCGGGAGGTGACCGTGCACGCGGATGTGCGTCGCGAGCGCGCGCAGGTGGGTGCCCGCATGGACCAGGTGCACGCGCAGCGAGATCTCGGCAGCCGCGAGCCCGTCGGCCGCGCGCGCGCGCACCGAGATGTAGCCGTCGCCGAGGTGTGCCTGGACCTGCGTGATCCCGAGCCCGGCGAGCTGGCCGCGCACGACCTCGAGCCGATCGTCGAGCGCGGCCGCCGCGATGCGCACGTGCAGCAGGCGCAGCCGCGTTCGCCGGCGCTGGAATCGCTCCGCCGCCGCGGCACCCGGATCGGTGCCGAGGTCGGTCACCTCGAGCTCGAGCGCCTCGACCTGGACCGGCCCGACGATCAGGTCGGCGAGCGCGAGCGTGCCCACGCCCCCTTGCGCATGGAACGTGAACGGCAGCCGGCGCGATCCGGCGGCGGGCCCCTCGATCACGCCCTGAAGTTACCAGAATCGACGCGGTCGCCGCGCGTCGCGCCGATCCGGATCGCGGTCAGCGGAACGACATGCAGGGGCGGTACTGCGTGGGCATCGGATTGCCCTTGTCGTCGGTCTGGCGCAGCAGGGCCACGTTGGGCTTGATCTTGCCGTCCTTCGCGAGGCTCTCGCAGCGCTCCTTGAGCCAGTGCTCGACCAGCTGCGCACCACGCTCGGCGCGGAGCTCCTGCATGAGGCGGTCGGCGTCCTTCTTGAAGTCATCGACCGTGGGCTGCGAGCGCGAGATCAGCTGGACCACGACGAACGCGCCATCGCCCTCGTAGACCTGCTTGCCGAGCATGCCGGGCGTGAGGTCCTCGAACAGGGCGGCCGCGGCGGCCTTGGACGAGCCGATGCCCGACATGGTGGGCGTGCGCGGTGCCGGACCGAACCGGGCGACCGTGGGCTTCTCGATCTCGCCGAACGCGGGCAGCGTGTCGTCGCTCGCCTTGATCTCGGCGGCGGGTGTGGCACCGGCAGCGGGGGCGGCGGCGTCGGTCGTCTTCGCGTCGGTCGCCTTCGCGTCAGCCGCCTTCGCATCGGTCGCCTTCGCATCGCTCGCCTTTGCGTCAGCAGCCTTCGCACCGTTGGTCGCAGCGGGCTTCGCCGCGCTCGCGGACCCCGCGGCAGGCTTGGTCGCCGGGGCGGTGGGCGTCGCCGGGGCGGCGGGCGTGGTCGCCGGGGCGGCGGGCGTGGTCGCCGAGCCACCGCCGGCACCGTCCGCCTGCGCGGCCCAGGACGCCGGGACATCGTCGCTCTCGACCGTGATCGAGCCCTGCTGGCCATTCTGCTTCATCAGCATCTGGAGGATCTGCTGCTTCTGCTCGGGCGAGAGGTTCGGGTTGTTGAGGATCTGCTCGATGTCGACGCCGGGGTTCGGCGCCGTCTGCGCGCGGGGGCTTGCGTACGCGGCGATGCAGTGCGGTGCCGACCTCCTGCTGCTGATCCGGCGGGACAAAAAAGCGGAATGCGGGT
>DAIRFU010000027.1:13728-21837 GCA_036794935.1 Kofleriaceae bacterium
CGTCTGCTCCTTGTCGTAGAGCTGGTCGAGGTTGAGGCCGGTGCCGGCGCGCGCCTTGTCGAGCGCCGCGAGCGCCGCACGCTTGGCGGCTTCCTTGCTCCACACGTCCATCGCGAGCTGCTTGGCGATCTCGTGCTTGACCTGATCGAAGCTGAGGTCGCCCTCGCGCGTGGCCTCGGCGCGGATCAAGTACGCGCCGCGATCGGTGGTGATCACCGGCGTCATCTCGCCCGGCTTCAGCGTCTTGACGGCATCGGTGACCGCCTTCTCGCCGAGCATCGCGTTATCGGCGCTGCGCCAGCCCAGATCGCCCGCGCTGTTCTTCAGCGCCTCCTCGGTGTTGAGCGTCTTCGCCGCGTCGACGAACTTCTGCGCGTTCTTGGCGGCGGCGGTGCGGACGGCCTCGAGCTTGGCCTTCGCCTGCTCCGTCGTCGGCTCCTTCGCAGCGGTCTTGGCAGCCGGCTTCGCGCCGGTCTTGTCGGCGACCGCCTTGTCGGCCTTCGCGGTGGCGGGTTGCGCTGGCGGTGCGGCACTGCCGGCGGCACTTCCGGCCGCGCTCCCCGCGGCACTTCCGGCCGCGCTTCCGGCGGCGCTTCCGGCCGCACTCCCCGCGGCAGCATCCGGCGCGGGCGCGGGCGGCTGCTCGGGCTTCGGCGGCTCGGCCGTCGCGATGAAGATCTCGCGCAGCTGGAGCTGCGGCTTGACGCCCTTGTACGTGCGCTCGTCGGCCTTGTAGCGCGCCTCGACCTCGGCCGCGTGCGTCGTCAGGAAGCGCTCGACGTCGGCGTCGGTCAGCTTCATCGCCGCGCGGTACGCCTCGGGGCGGAACGCGACGACGTCGTACTGTGCCGTGTCGTTCTCGAACTTGTAGTGATCGAGCGCCTCGTCACGCGAGACCTGCACCGAGCTCTGCAGCAGCTCGCTCATCATCGACGCGAGCAGGGCGCGCTCCTGCTCCTCGATGTAGCTGTTACGCGACACCCGGAGCTGGCCGACCCATCCGTTGAACGCGTTCTGGTTCCAGAACCCGTCCTCGGTGAAGATCCCGGGGATCTGCCCGGTCTGGCCGCCCAGGAAGAATCGGCCCTTCTTGATCTGCTCCATCACCAGATCTGCGGTGACTCGCAGCCCGCGCTCCTCGGCTGCCTGCGCGAGCAACTCCTGCCGGATCAGCAGCTCGAGGGCGGCGTAGGTCTTCTGGTCGCCACCCTGGTTGTTCGCCGAATACGCGACCAACCAGGCGCTGTTACTCGCATCCTCGCCGTCGATCGCGATCCTCGAGTTGCCGTTATCGCAACCGCCACCCTGACCGCCCTGCGGGCCGAAGTTGATCACGAAGATCACGATCAGCAAACAGAAGATCAGATAGACGAAAATCGATGCGCCCTTCTTGCGGGCATCTTCCAGCATGACCCCGAGGTTCTAGACCGAGGACCTCGGGACCACAAGGGACCGGCTGGGATCGTCACCCGCCGGCCTGAGCGGACTTCGGAGTTTCAAGATTGTCTTGCACTGACGGGTTTTTGCGTGATAACCCCGCCAGGCTTTTCGGATAGGTACGGCCGAAGAAGCATCCCCCCTCGTCTGCTCATTCCGCTGCGCGTGAACGCGGCGCTCCCGAACCAGGATCATTCATGCTCTTCGATTGGGTCTACGGAATGTTTTCCAATGACCTGGCTATCGACCTCGGAACGGCCACCACGCTGACGTTCGTCAAGGGACGCGGCATCGTCGCGAACGAGCCGAGCGTGGTGGCAGTGCAGGCGGCGTCACAAGGGCCCAAGCGCGTGCTCGCGGTGGGCAAGGAAGCCAAGGAGATGCTCGGTCGCACGCCGGGCAATATCCACGCGGTGCGTCCGATGAAGGATGGCGTGATCGCCGACTTCGAGGTCACCGAGGCAATGCTGCGCTACTTCATCCAGAAGGCGCACCAGCGCCGCACGCTCGTGCGGCCACGCGTGATCGTCAGCGTGCCGTCGGGGATCACCGAGGTCGAGAAGCGCGCCGTGCGCGACTCGGCGCTCGCCGCGGCGGCGCGCGAGGTCTATCTGATCGAGGAGCCGATGGCCGCTGCAATCGGTGGCGGCCTGCCGATCACCGAGGCGACCGGCAACATGATCGTCGACATCGGCGGCGGCACGACCGAGGTCGCGGTGATCGCGCTCGCCGGTGTCGTGCTCTCGAAGTCGATCCGCGTCGCCGGCGACAAGATGGACGAGGCGATCGTCCAGTACATCAAGCGCAAGTACAACTTGCTGATCGGCGAGCGCACCGCCGAGATCATCAAGAAGGAGATCGGCTCGGCGTACCCGCTCGAGGAGCCGCTCACGGTCGAGGTCAAGGGCCGCGACCTCGTCGCCGGCGTGCCGAAGACGCTGCTCGTCAACTCCGACGAGATTCGCGAAGCGCTGACCGAGCCGGTGAATGCCATCGTCGATGCGGTTCGCTCGGTGCTCGAGCGCACGCCGCCCGAGCTGTCCGCCGACATCGTCGACAAGGGCGTCGTGCTGTCCGGCGGCGGCGCGCAGCTCAAGAACCTCGACGTGCTGCTCCGGGAGGAGACCGGCCTGCCCGTGATGGTGTGCGAGAACCCGCAACTCGCGGTCGTGCTCGGTACCGGCAAGGTGCTCGACGAGCTCGCGCTGCTCCGGGAGATCGCGCTCCGCTAGCGCGGTAGCGGTCTCATGCGGCCGCCGATGACCACGTTCAAGCGCAAGATCATCGACTGGTCTGCGACGCTGATCCTCATCATCATTCCGGTGCTCGTGTTGCGCGCGAGCCTTCGCCGCGGCACGCCGAGCGCGATCGACGAGGCGCTGCTTCGCATCACCGCGCCACTCGAGGCCGGCGTCGCGTGGGTGGTCGAGGGTGTCGGCGGGCTGTGGGGCCGCTACGTCGCGGTCGTCGACGTCGAGTCCGAGAATCGCGAGCTGCGCGCCGAGAACGAGAAGCTGCGCCGCGAGCTGGCCGCGATGACGAGACAGGCATTCGATGTCGCGGCACTCGAGGATCTCGCGGTGGTCAAGCGCCGGACGCCTGCCGACACGCTCGGCGCCCGCGTGATCAGCGCGCCGATGTCGCCGCAGTTCCGCGTGCTGCGGCTGCGCATCGACCGCGGCGACAAGGAAGTCCAGCCCGGCATGCCGGTGATCACCGGTACCGGGCCGGTTGGCCGCATCAACAAGGTGTTCGGTGACTACGCGGACGTCACGCTGATCAGCGATCCGAGCTCGTCCGTCGAGGTCGTCATCCCGCGCACCGGCGGCCGCGGCATCCTCACCGGGCTCGGCCGCGCCGACGCGTACACGTGCACGATCGAGTGGCTCGAGCGGGGCGCCTCGTCCACCGCCGCGGCGTCGTCGAAGGTCGAGGTCGGCGACGACATCGTGACGAGCGGGCTCGGCGCGAGCTTCCCGCCCGGTCTCGTGATCGGCAAGATCTCGCACGTCGGCAAGGACGACGGCATGTTCCAGCGCGTCGAGGTCGAGCCCGCCGTCGACGTCTCGCGCGTCCGCGCCGTCGAGGTGCTGCTCGCGCCGCCGCCACCGCCCGATCCCGACGCGGAGCACAAGCGGCACAGCGAGCCCGCGTTCGGAGGCCGGCCGCTATGAGGACGGCCACGATCGTGCTCGTCGCGTACGTGCTCGGCGTCGTCATCTCCGCCGTGTGGCGCTACATGCCCGGCTTCGCGCACGACGCGATCCCCGCACTCGGTGCGCTGACGGCGGCCTACCTCGGTCATACGACGCGGCCCTACCGCGTGCCGGCGATTGCGGGCGCGGTGGTGCTCGGGTACCTCATCGACGTGATCTCGGGAACGCCGCCCGGCCTCAGCTCGCTCGTGCTCGCGATCATCGCCGACATCGGCCGCGCGACGCAGCAGCGCATCTTCGTGCGCGGCACCGCGATGACGATCGGCTACTCCGCGTTCATCGCGGTGCTCGCCGGTGTGTCGAAGATCTTCCTCAGCGTGCTGTTCGGGATCGCGCGCCCGCCGGTGGGGCTCGAGCTGCAGCAGATCGCGCTGATCGCGCTCGCGACCGCGATCGCCGGTCCCGCGGTCTGGAAGCTGTTCCGCCGCATCGACGCCGCGTACGCGCGCACGCATCGCGAGCGCGACGCCGCGCTGGAGGGCCTGGTGCCATGATGATCCGCGGCGACAGCGGCTACGGGCCGTCGCTCCCCGAGCTGCACAAGCGACTGCGCTGGGTCGCGATCGGCGTGCTCGCCGGGTTCGCGCTGCTCGTCGGCCGGCTCTGGCAGCTCCAGGTCATGCGCGGTGAGAGCTACTACGCGCGCACGGTGTCGAACGTCGTCAAGGAGCGCTACCTGCCGAGCGTGCGCGGCAAGATCCTCGATGCCAAGGGTGTGCCGCTCGCCGACAACCGGCCGGCGTTCAACATCTACGCGACGCCGTCGAAGCTGACGCCGCAGATCCAGGCGGAGCTCGAGCGCATGCTGGGGCTCACCGACGAGGAGATCGGCAAGATCGACGAGCGACTCGCGGTCGGCAAGAAGCGCGATCCGCGCAGCCCGATCCTGGTGCTCGAGGATCAGGGGCGCGATCGCGCCGCGCTCGTCGAGCAAGCGCGCGCGCGGCTGCCCGGCGTCGAGGTTCACCACGAGCCGTACCGCTACTACCCGCAGGGCGACCTCGCCGCGCACCTGATCGGCTACATGACCCAGATGACGGCGGACGAGGCCGAGCGCCTCACCGCGCAGGGCTACGACCCGAGCGATCTCGTCGGCCGCTACGGTCTCGAGTCGGCGTGGGAGAACTACCTGCGCGGCAAGCGCGGCGTCGAGCACTACGCGGTCGACGCCCGCGGCCAGCGCCTCGATAACAAGACCGTCGCCGAGCTGATCCACGGCGAGGGCATCGTCGACCCGGTCCCCGGGGCGAACCTGATCCTCACGATCGATAGCGATCTGCAGCGCGCCGCCGAGAAGGCCGTCAGCCGGGTCGCCGCCGCGGCGATCGTCGCCATCGAGGTCAAGACCGGCCGCGTGCGTGCGATCGTCAGCAAGCCGTCGTTCGATCCCAACGTGATGACCGGCCACCTGACGCACGCCGAGTACACGCTGCTCATGCGGGACCCGCGCAAGCCGTTCATCGACAAGGCGCTGCGCGCGACCTATCCGCCGGGCTCGATCTTCAAGTTCGTCACCACGCTCGCCGCGCTCGAGGATGGCCAGGCCGCCGAGGACGAGTCGATCTTCTGTCCCGGCGTCTACGAGCTCGGCGGCACCCGGTTCCGCTGCCACGGCTATCACGAGAAGGTCGACCTGCTGCAGGCGATCCAGCACTCGTGCGACGTCTACTTCTGGAACCTCGCCGAGCGCATCGGCATCGATCGTATCGCCGACGTCGCGCGCGCGTTCGGCCTCGGCGCACCGACGAACCTCGGCATCAACGGTGACTCGGGTGGCCGGATCCCGACGAAGGCCTGGTACGAGAAGCGCGGCCGGTACCGGCCGGGCTACGCGACCAACGCGGCGATCGGGCAGGGCGACGTCGAGGTCACCGTGCTCCAGATGGCGATGGCGTACGCGTCGCTCGCGAATGGCGGCACGCTGTACGTGCCGCAGGTCGTCCGTCGCGTCGAGTCCTACGACGGACGCACGATCGTCGCCTACGATCCGAAGGTCGCGCACAGCGTGAAGGTCCCCGCGGACGCGCTCGATATCTGGAAGCGCGGCATGTGGAAGGTCAACAACGAGCACGGCGGCACCGCGTACGATCACGGCGTCAGCCAGGTCGTCCAGGTGATGGGCAAGACCGGCACCGCCGAGGTCAAGAAGCACCACAAGGACTCCGAGAACGGCAAGGACCTCGAGCGGTGGAACCCGAACGCGTCGCACGCGTGGTTCGCCGGCTGGGCGCCGGCCGGCGATCCCGAGCTCGCGATCGTCGTGCTCGTCGAGCACGGCGGCTCGGGCGGCCATGTCGCGTGGCCGATCGCCGAGCGCGTGCTCGACACGTACTTCTATCGCAAGCAAACCGGCGATCCGAAGGCGAACCCGCCGCCGCCGCTGATGCCGAAGAAGCTCAGGGGCAACGCGCCGCACCCGCTGCCGCCCCCCGAGCTGACCGGAGGGACGCCGTGAGGGGCGTCGGCATGCAGCTACCGCGCGCGACCGTCGGGGTGTCGCGCTGGCGGCGGTTCCGCGCGGCGGTCGACTGGCCGCTGATCCTGACCATCCTCGCGCTCTGCGCGATCGGCCTTCTGAACCTGTACTCCGCGACGCGCGGCGTCCGCCACCAGGCGAAGTTCGAGGCGCAGGTGCAGTGGATGATCGTCGGCGCGATCGGCTTCGTCATCATGACCGTCGTCGACTACCGCGCGCTCGTCCGGCTCGCGTGGGGAGGGCTCGGCGTCGCGATCGTGATGCTCGTGCTCGCGCGCCTGCTCGGCTCGAGCGGCGACGAGACGCACGGCGTGACCTATCGCTGGATCCACCTCGCCGGCCTGCGGCTGCAGCCATCCGAGCTCGCGAAGGTGATGATCATCGTCGCGCTCGGCCGCGTGTTCGCCGATTCGCAGGAGTCGAGCTACACGCCGCGCGTGCTCGCGCTGCGGCTCGGCGTGTTCCTGCTGCCGATCCTGCTCGTCGCGACCCAGCCCGATCTCGGCACCGCGGTGCTGCTGACGCTCATCGTGCTCACCGTCGGCTATCTCGCGATGCCGAACCTGTGGCCGATGGTCTACATCACGACGGCCGGCCTGCTCGCGATCCCGATCCTCTGGGAGAAGATGCATGACTACCAGAAGAACCGGATCCTCGCGTTCGTCGATTGCAGCGTCGCGCCGAGCAAGCTGTGCTGGCACACGCAGCAGTCGGTCTACGCGGTCGGCTCGGGCAAGATCTGGGGCAAGGGCTTCCTCGGCGGCACGCAGAACCAGTTCAACTTCGTGCCCGAGCACTGGACCGACTTTCCGTACTCGGTGTGGGCCGAGGAGTGGGGGTTCGCGGGCTCGGTCGCGCTGCTCGCGATCTACGGGTTCTTGCTGCTGTGGATCATCAACGTCGCACTGTCCGCGCGCGACCGCGTCGGCGCGGTGATCTGCGTCGGCGTCGGTGCGATGACGTTCTGGCACGTGATCGTCAATGTCGCGATGGTGCTCGGCATCGCGCCCGTGGTCGGCGTCACGCTGCCCTTCATCTCGTACGGCGGCAGCTCGCTCGTCACGTTCTTCCTCGCGATGGGCCTCGTCGCGAACGTCTCGTTGCGCAAGCACGGCTACTGATCGACGGTGCTATCGTCGGCGGGATGAAGAGAGCCACCCTCCTGATCGCGGTCCTGTGCGTGTTCTCGTGTTCCAAGAAGGCCGACAAGCAGGCCGACCCGGCCGCGACGCCACCGGCAGGCGAGGAGAACCCGGCGGGTGTGGGATCCGCCGCGACCCCGCCGGAGGGCGCCGGCTCGGCAGGCGACGAAGACCAGGACGAGGTGGTCGGCGACGAGGTCGAGGGGGCACCGCCGGGTGCAGTGCTCGACTGCGAGAAGCTGGTCCCCAAGGCCCTGCGCGACAAGTACCTCGCGGGCGCGAACGTCAAGCGCCGGATGTTCGAGTGCGTGCTCGAGCCGGCGGGCCAGGAGACGGTGCTCGGGACGGTCGCGGCGGTGTGTGACGATGGCATGAAGCTGCTCAAGGACGGCACCATCAAGAACCTGAAGACCAACGGCGGTGCGCACGACGTCGACGGTGTCGGCGAGGCGGCGGTCGCGAGCACCATGGACGGCACGGGCGAGACCCACCTCGTGACCTGGGACAACGACTCCAATTGCAACGTCACGATGTTGCTTCCCAAGGGCGTCGACGCGGCCGCGTTCGCGAAGGACGTGCTCGCCGGCCTGCCGGTGAAGTGAGCCGCGGCTCCGGCCGCCCCGATCACTTCGCCGGTGGTGTCGCGGTCGGCGGCGGCGCGGGCTCGGCCTGCAGCGCCGTCAGGCGGCGCGACAGCTTGTCCTGGAGATCCTGCGGCAGCTGGTTCGTGCAGGCCTGAAAGCTCGCCATGTCGCCGACCTTCGTCGCGGCCACGCACGAGAGGACGTTTTTCGGCCAGCGGTCCTGCTCGCACGACGCCTGGATCGTCGGCAGCAGC
>DAIRFU010000917.1:0-2059 GCA_036794935.1 Kofleriaceae bacterium
TGGCGGTGGGCCTGGCGTGGGCCTCCTGCACATGCGCGGGCCGGACCTCGCACTGCATCCGGAGACGGCCGAGCGCATCGCGGCCGCGGATGCGGCGCCGGCCGACGAGCTACCCCGCTCGGGCAAGCTCGAGAGCCAGCCCGGCGGCCGCGCCGTGATCCACGACCGCGTCACCACGGTCCGCGTCGCGCAGGACGGCACCGCGCACTTCAAGGACGCGAAGGACATCGACCCGCAGCTCCACCTGCCGATCCCTCGGATCTGGGAGGTCGACCGGATGCGCCACCAGATCGGCGACGTGCTCGCGGAGTGGTACGCGGATCCCGAGGCCGGCAAGCGGTTCGGCCCGTCCAGCGAGCTCCCGCGACACCTGCTGGCCGCCCCCGGCGCCTGCGACCAGTGGGGCTCGACGCTGTGCGACGACCCGCTCGCGCCCAAGAGCGAGCGGCGCATGCGCGACTTCAAGCAGTCCCTCGGCCGCTTCCTCGGCGGCCCGCTCGACATCACCGCGTGGCTGCACCGCAGGTACATCGGCGACCCGTACACCGCGCGCAAGCGGAAGCTGCTCGCCGACACCTTCGACGAGCGCGTCGCGATGGGCACCGCGCATCGCGCCGAGCAGCGCGCGCACAGCGCCGAGCTGATGCGCGGCAACCTCGAGCGGCTGTGGGCACGCGTGCGCACTCCAATCGCCCGGCGTGCCGCGCTGTTCGAGCTGTGGGACGAGTGCGCCGAGGACGCTGCAGGCCTGCGGGCGCGGGCGGTCGTGATCGGCTGGATCCGCGACCGGCTGCCGGCGGGCTCGGCGAACGCGTTCACCGACGAGGAAATCGCAGCCCTGGGGGCTCGGCGCACGTCCAAACAGCCCTTCGAGCCCTACTGAATTCGTGCTAGAGAGGCGTGCCATGGCTGAAGGGCTGGTCACGCTCGGCAAGCGCACGCAGCCGCCGGTGCGTCCGCAACCGGCCGCCGGCGCGCCGCGGATCTTCATCGAGACGTACGGCTGCCAGATGAACGTCGCCGACACCGAGCTGATCGGCGGCGTGCTCGCCGACGCCGGCTACGCGACCGCGGCGCGTGCCGACGAGGCGGACGTCATCATCGTCAACACGTGCGCGGTGCGCGAGAAGGCCGAGGAGCGCGTCGTCGCGCGCGCGGCCGAGCTGGGCGCGATCAAGCGCAAGCGGCCGGGGACCGTGCTCGCGATCGTCGGCTGCATGGCCGAGCACCTCAAGGAGGGACTCGCCGAGCGGGCACCCGCCGTCGACGTGATCGCCGGTCCGGATAGCTACCGCCGCATGGCCGATCTGCTCGCGGCGGCACGCGCCGAGCACGCGCACCCGCTCGTCGACGTCAAGCTCGACAAGGCCGAGACCTACGAGGGGCTGTCGGGCGCGATCGGCGGTGACGGCGTGTCCGGCTTCGTCACGATCCAGCGCGGCTGCGACAAGTTCTGCACGTTCTGCGTGGTGCCGTTCACGCGAGGCCGCGAGCGTGGCGCGTCGCCGCGCGAGATCCTGCGCCAGGTCCGCGAGCTGGTCGACGCCGGCTACAAGGAAGTCACGCTGCTCGGCCAGACCGTCAACAGCTACGTGTGGGAGGACGTCACGTTCGCCCAGCTGTTGCGCTCGGTCGCGCGCGTCGACGGCATCGAGCGGATCCGCTTCACGTCCCCCTACCCCGTCGACTTCACCGACGACGTCGTCGCCGCGATCGCCGAGGAGCCGAAGGTCTGCAAGTACGTCCACCTGCCGGTGCAGTCCGGCAGCGATATCGTGCTCGAGCGCATGCGCCGCGGCTATACCGTCGCCGACTACCGCGCGATCGTCGCGCGGCTGCGCGCCGCGATGCCCGACATCGCGCTGTCGACCGACATCCTGACCGGGTTCTCGGGCGAGACCGACGCCGACCACGCCGCGACGCTCGCGCTGATGCGCGAGATTCGTTTCGATAGCGCGTTCATGTTCGCGTACTCCGAGCGGGACCTGACGTTCGCGGCGAAGAAGCTCGCCGATGACGTCCCGGCCGCGGTCAAGCAGAAGCGGCTCGCCGAGATCGT
>DAIRFU010000361.1:0-7327 GCA_036794935.1 Kofleriaceae bacterium
CGCGGCGAGCTCGGCGCCGGTCGCGAAGCGGGCGTCCGGATCCTTCGCGAGCGCGATCGCGCACCAGCGGTCGACATCGGCGGCGAGCTCGGCGAGCGCGGTGGGGCGCGCCGGCATGCGGTGGACGACCGCGTAGAGCAGGGCAGGCGTATCGCCGGCGGTGAACGGGTAGCGGCCGGTCAGGCAGCGATATGCGATCGCGGCGAGCGCGTACAGATCGGCGCGGTGGTCGACGCGGCGGCCCTGTGCCTGCTCGGGTGCCATGTAGTGTGGCGTGCCGACGACGTCGCCCTGCGTGAGCGCGCCGGTGTCATCGGCGAGCGAGGCGACTCCGAAGTCGAGGATCTTCCACACGCCGTCGTGGGTGGCGAACAGGTTCTGCGGCTTGAGATCGCGATGGACGATGCCCGCCGCGCGCGCGGCGTCGATACCAGCGCCGACGTCCCGGCACAGCTCGATGACGGCCGGCGGCGACAGCTTGGGATCGCGGCGCAGCAGCTCGGCGAGCGTGTGGCCGCGCAGGCGCTCCATCGCGAGGTACGGCAGCGGATCGCCATCGCTCGAGGTCGCGAGCACGCGCACGACATTCGGTGCGGACAGCGCGGTGCTCGCGCGCGCCTCGCGCAGGAAGCGCGCGAGCTGGGTGGCGTCGCCGAGCAGCTCGCGACGCAGCAGCTTGACCGCGGCGGGCTCGCCGGTCGCCGTGTGCGTGGCCTCGTAGACCTCGCCCATCGCGCCGCGGCCGAGCACGATGCCGAGCGAGAACGCGCCGACCTGCTGGTCGGTGTAGCGCCCGGGGCCGCCCACCTGCAGCGCACGCTCGAGATCGGCGCGGAGCTCGTCCATCAGCGCCTCGCGCTGGGACGCGAGCCGCGTCGCGCGCTGTAGCTCGTCGATCGACGTCAGCGACGCGACCCGGAACATGCGCGCGACGTGGTACGCGAACCAGTACGCCGCGAGCACGAACACGGTCGCGAGCACGAGCTCACCGGTGGCGAACCGGCGATCCGGTGCAAACGCGCCCGGATCGTCGACGCCCACGATCAATGCGAGCGCGATCGCGGCGTACGACACCGACGCGCTGATCACGATCCAGCGCGCCACTCGCTCGAGCTCGGTGCGCGCGACGAAGTGGATGCCGACGACGATCAGCATCGGTGCCGCGGTGAACGGACCGTAGAACAGCACGGCGAGGTGGCCGTTGATGACGCACATCATCGCGAGCCCGAGCAGCGCGTGCTCGGTGTAGAGCCGCGGATCGGCGAACCGCCGGTACAGCACGAAGCTGATCGCGATCCCGACGAGCAGGCCGCCGACGAACAAGCTCGCCGTGAGGCGCGGCGCGGCGACGAACGGCACGGTCCCGATCGCGATGACGCTGATCACCCAGCCCAGCACGATGAACACCCGCGTGCGCTCGATCTCCTCGTCGCGCAGCGCATCGGCCGCGCTGGTCAGCGACAGCGAAGGCGTCGGCGCGGGTGGGACCGGCGTCGCGTGCCGGCTGGCGGCGAGGCGGGCGAGGCTGGCCGGCTCGCGGGGCGTGTTGGTCGGCAGTGGCACCGTCGAGCCGGTCGCGGGCTGCTCGATTGCGGTGTCGTCCTCCGGCGGAGGGTCCACGGCCATTCCGAGCAGCTTACAGCGAAGCCGGCCGGCGGTGGCCCCGCGCCGGGCGCGTGCAGGCTCAGAAGAACGTCTCGAGCAGGTCCTCGCCGCGCGTGAGGTGGTCGTCCATCATCGCGCGGGTGTCCGAGATGTAGTCGCCCATCGCGCCGGGGCCGACCTGGAACGCGAGCTCGTCGAGCAGGACCAGCGCCTCGGCATGGTTGATGACCTGGAGCTCGACGAACGTGAATTCGAGGTCGCCCGGCGGTGAGGCGCGCAGGTCGGCGAGTCCGGCGCTCGCCTCGGCCGCGAGCGTGTCTGCGGTCGTGCTGTCCAGGAACGGAACGCCGTAGGACCGCACGACCCCCTCGAGCGCGACATTCGCGTCATCGTGATCGATGACGAGGTCGTTCGCGTAGGCGAACACGTCGTCGGCGGCCACGCGCCCCGCCACGAACGACGCCTGATCGATCTCGCCGTCGTTGAGCACGGAGAGGATCGTCGCGGTCTTGCAGATCGTGATCTCGAAGTCGGTGAGCTCCAGCTCGTCGGCGGCGTCGTCGGCGATCGCGTCGCCTCTCGCGGTGCCTTCGTCGACGGTATCGCCGACCGGGTCACCGATGAAGACGCCGTTGTCATCCGAGCACGCGGGCACTACAGCAAGCGCGAGCGCGAGCGCAGCAAATACAGTGCGATTGCGAGCCATAGGAAAACCTCCGCGCCCCCCTGGTGCACGGCACGTGCTCGCACCCACCAGCCGCCGGCGATCTTCGCGCGCTCGCCATCGTCGTGTCCCGAGCTCGTGCCGTCACCGGTGCTTGCGCGCGACACCACGATCAGCGCGCCGATCACCGCGCCGCTCACGGTGGGCCGGAACCTGTCCAGCGTAGACCGCCTCGGGACGACCCGGTGCGCTCGCGAGCCGGACGTCATCGGTCCAGCTCTGGCTGGTCCGGTTCTCGAACGTGACGATCGCGACTTCGAGCCCACCGGTCTCGCGCGGCGGCACTACCGCGATCCACCCATCCTGCGACTGCCGCCGAGCTCGCTCAGTCGATACCGCGACAGCAGGAATCGTCGTCTTCGTTGATCCAGCGCTTGACCGCTTCCCAGCGGTCGTCGAGGGCCTTCTTCGCAGTTCCCCCGTCGGTCCCTGTCTGGCGTGGTGAAGACTCTCGGCTGCGACGACGGTGAGGATTCTGCTGCTCGCTCATGTGTGAGGGGGACTGCAATGGGTGTGCTCGAATTGTCAGCGGTCGTCGACGGGTTACGCACGCTATTCCGTGCGGCAACGCGCGTCGTGCGGCGGCGCGCAGAGGCCAACGATTTCACGCCAGGAGCGCGCGCGCCGACGCGCGTCGGGGCGGAGTGGCGGCGCTTCGACCGCGATTTTTGCGGGAGCAGCGCCGATGCTCGGCGGTCCTCGCCTTGCAGTCGCGGCCGGCCATGAGGACATTCACCAGGCTCTTGTTCGTCGCTCTGCTCTCGACTGCCGCGTACGCGCAGGAACCGACGCAGTCGCAGGATACGCAGCAGCCGAGCGACACCACGAACGCTACCGATACGAACCAGCCCAACGCGAAGGCCGACACGACCAAGACAGCGGGTACGAAGGGTGCGCAGAAGGAGAAGCTCACCCAGGACACGCTGCAGACCCTGGGTCACTACCATCACGTCAACCAGATGGAGATCGATCTCGGCAAGGCGGCACAGAAACGGGGCGGCAGCCAGGCGGTCAAGCAGTACGGCGAGATGCTCGTCACCGATCACCAGGCCAACGACAAGAAGATCAAGTCGCTCGCCCAGATGCACGGTCAGCGGGTCCCGATGGCGAAGCCGAAGACCGACATGGAGAAGCAGGAGATGGCGCAGGCCAAGCAGCACGCGAGCGCCTTGAAGAAGCTCAAGGGGGCGGACTTCGATCGCGAGTACCTGCGCATGATGGTCGAGGACCACGACAAGGAGCTCGCGAAGATCGACACCAACATCGAGCAGGCGCAGAACGATCAGGTCGCCGACCTGCTGCGTGACACCAAGCCGGTGCTCCAGCGCCACGCCGATCAGGCGCGCGAGCTCCAGAAGAACAGCGCGCAGGCGATGAACAACACGCCGCCGCCCGCGAAGTCCGCGCGCAAGTAGACGCGGCGATCAGCGCGCGGGCGGCCGCAGGATCGCGTCCGTCGGTATCCGCGCCGTCACGCGCGATGCCTGCCGGATGAACCGCGCGAGCTGGTAGGTGTCGAGCGGCTGCAGGCCCTCGAACTCCAGCCCGCACCCATCCGCGGTCGTCCAGCGCGCGACGCACATCGCGTCGAACCCGTCGACGTGCGGCGCGCGGAAGCGGAGCCGGCAGCGCGTGCCGACCGGCAGGGCGGGGCCCACGACGTAGACCCCGCCGAGGGACAGGTTGCGAAGCCGCGCGGACAGGTCGGTCTCGCCGACTCGCAGGCGCGCCGGAAGGTCGATCGGATAGCGCAGGGTCGCGCGGGAATCGAACATCGTGCTCCCGAGCATCCGGCGTCCAAGTCCAGGGATCCACGGTTCTTTCGGTCCCTCACGGTCCTACCCTGTCGCCATCGGGGCGGGTTCGTGGCCGGCCGTACAGCCAATACGCACGAGGTAACAAGAGCGGCACGGCAAAGAAGGTTCTTCACAAACCCACATGGAATGCGGTGTAGTCCGCGTCATGAGGGCGCTCGGGATACTTGTGATCACGTTGGGCATCGGGTGCGGGCCCGGGAACCGGCAAAACGGAACGTGCAACCCGGGCGAGACCCACTGCGAGGGGCTCGTCTATCAGACGTGCGTCGACGGCACGTTCGAGGACACCCAGACCTGCGATACCGCATGCTCCGAGGGACTCGGTTGCACCGCATGCGCGGTGGGGACCGCGACGTGCAACGGAAACACCGCGACGGTGTGCAACGAGAGCGGCACCGGCTTCGTCGACGTCGAGTGCGATCCGGTGCAGGGCATGACCTGCGATCCGAACGCGGGCGGCTGTGTCGGCTCGTGCTCGCCCACGAGTCTCGGCACGAGCTACATCGGTTGCGACTACTACCCGACGGTCACCGGCAACACCGCGGGCGCCATGTTCGACTACGGCGTCGCGATCGCGAACACCGCGAACGGCGATGCGACGGTGACGATCGAGGGCGGCGCGCTGACCGCGGCGCAGACGATCACCGTGCCGAGCGGCAGCGTCGTCGTGCAGGTGTTGCCGTGGCAGACGGCGCTCAAGCTCTGCGCCTCCCCATCGACCGACGGCTGCGCCAACACCGTGCAGCCCGCTGCGCTCGCCGCCAAGGGCGCGTACCACCTGCGCTCGACGGTGCCGGTCACGGTCTATCAGTTCAACCCGCTGCAGTACACCAAGGGCGGCTCGTTCTCGTACTCCAACGACGCCTCGCTGCTGCTACCCACGAACGTCTGGCGCATGCGGTACTACGCCGCGAGCTGGGCCCCGTTCCCCGGTGCCAGCTATCCGAGCGAGCTCGCGGTCACCGCGATGCACGACGGTACGACCGTGACGATCACGCCCAAGGCGAGCACCGGCGCCGGCCAGGGCGCGCCCGCGTTCACCGCAGGCACGGCGCAGCCCGTGACGCTGAACGCGGGCGACGTCATCGAGATCGGCTCCATCCAGGGCGACCTCACCGGGTCGCTGGTCGACAGCGACAAGCCGGTGCAGGTGATCAGCGGTCATTACTGCACGAACGTCCCCGACAACATCGTCGCCTGCGACCACCTCGAGGAGTCGATGTTCCCGGTCGACACGCTCGGCACCCAGTACGTGATCAACGCACCGGCCGTGACCTCGATTCCGGCCGGCAAGGTCGAGGTGATCCGGATCATCGCGACCGGCGCGAGCACGAACCTGACCTACGATCCGCCGCAGGCCGGGGCGCCGGCGACCATCGCGCAGGCCGGTGACTTCGTCGAGATCCAGGGCAACGCGGCCAGCTTCAAGATCACCGCGGACCAGAAGATCATGGTCGTGCAGTACATGGAGGGGCAGTCGGCGGGCGGCAACACCGGCGACCCGGCGATGACGCTCGCGGTGCCGGTCGAGCAGTTCCGCACCCAGTACCTGTTCCATGCGCCGACGAACTACGAGTCCAACTACGTCGATGTCACCGCGCCGGTCGGCGCGACGGTGATGCTCGATGGCGCGCCGCTGGCGCTGTCCCCGATCGGCACGACCGGGTACGCGCTCGCCCGCGTCGCCCCGCTGAGCGCCGGCCCGAACAACGACGGCAACCACTCGATCCAGGGCGACAAGGCGTTCGGCATCACGGTGTACGGCTACGGCCAGTACACGAGCTACTGGTACCCGGGCGGCCTCGATCTGAACACGCTCATCTTCTAGGCCGCGGGTCCACGAGCGACATCCGCTATGATGCGCGGATGTTTCGCCTCGACGAGCAGACCCAGATGGTGGCGACGATGGTCCGGCAGTGGTGTCAGTCGCAGCTGGCACCCCGGATCCCGGCCCTCGAGCACGGCGACGAGCAGCCGTTCGAGCTGATGAAGAAGATGGCCAAGGCGTTCGGCTTCGACGCCATGCTCGGCGGCTCGATCCGCAAACGGATCGCGAAGCTGCGCTCGGGCGAGGCCGGCGACCCCGAGAAGACGCTCGCGGCCGGCGTCGGCAACCCGATGATGATGCACGTCGTCGTCAAGGAGCTGTCGCGGATCTCGCCGGGCTTCGCGATGGGGTTCGGCGTCTCGCTCGGGCTCGTCGGTGGCGCGATCGTCGCCAAGGGCACCGCCGATCAGATCGAGAAGTGGGGGCTGCCGCTCGCGACCCTCCAGCAGATCGGCTCGTGGTGCCTGACCGAGCCGGGCGCCGGCTCGGACGCGTTCGGTTCGATGCGGACGACGGCGCGTCCCGAGGGCAGCGACTACGTGCTCACCGGCAGCAAGACGTTCATCACGAACGGCCCGGGCGCCGACGTGTTCCTCGTCTACGCGAAGATCGATCGCGGCGAGCCGCCAGGCGCGCAGGGCGTCGCGACGTTCATCATCGAGCGCGGCATGCCGGGCGTCACCGTCGGTCCGCCGTTCAAGAAGATGGGGATGCGCGACTCGCCGACGAGCGAGGTGTTCTTCGATAGCGTGCGGCTCGGCGTCGAGCACCTGCTCGGGGGCAAGGAGAAGGGGCGGGCCGGCCGCCCAGAGGCTGAGATCGCTGGCCGCGGCGCGGCCAAGGACAGCCTCGGCAACGAGCGCTCCGGCGTGCCGGCGATGGCGTGGGGCATCATCGAGCGCTGCTACGACGCGTCGCTGCAGTACGTCCGCGAGCGCGCCCAGTTCGGCCGGCCGATCGGCGCGTTCCAGGCCGTGCAGCTCAAGATCAGCGATCTCTATCTCAAGCTGCGCACCGTCGAGAACGTCGTCTATCGCACGGCATGGATGCAGCAGCACGGCATCAAGGACATGCCGTTCGTCAACGCATCGAAGGCGATGTGCGCGCAGATGGCGGTCGATGCCGCGCTGACCTCGATCCAGATCCACGGCGGCTACGGCTACATGGAGGAGCTCGGGCTCGAGAAGCTCGCGCGCGACGCCAAGCTGCTCGAGCTCGGCGCCGGCACGACCGATATCAACCTGCTCGCCGCCGCGCGCGAGCTGATCGGACTGCATGACGCGTGAGCTCGCGCTCGCGATCGCGCTGGCCGCCTGCGGCACGCACGACGCGGCGTCCGCTCGCGACGAGGGC
>DAIRFU010000362.1:0-7318 GCA_036794935.1 Kofleriaceae bacterium
GCTGCTGCGGGATTGTCATCGCGCCCGAGTCCTCGTTGCGGTCCGATGACGGCGTCGGCGTCGGTGGGCGCTGCACCGGCATCGGCTCGGCGGGTCTGGCGCCGACGATGGCCTGCAGGACGTTGGGCGCCGCCGGCACCCCGCCCTGCGGCGTCTTGCGCGAGGCGCGCGGCTTGCGGATCTCGCTCACCGCCGGCGCA
Organism: Kofleriaceae bacterium; assembly: GCA_036794935.1. GTDB lineage: Bacteria > Myxococcota_A > Polyangia > Haliangiales > Haliangiaceae > JABFXX01. The sequence continues at coordinate 201 of DAIRFU010000362.1, forward strand.
TGGATCTTCGCCGCGAGGGCGGGCGGCGCCGGCGCCCGCCTGCCGACCTTGGGCCGCGCGGCATCCCGGAAGTCGCGCTGTACCGTCGGGCCGTCGCCCTCCGAATCGGGTCGCTTGCCGAGCAGCGTCTCGCCGTCGTCGTCGTCGTCGCCGTCGTCATCGTCGTCATCCGGGTCGGCGGTGGGCGGGCCGGCCGAGACGACCGTCGCGTCGACGCCCTCCTCGCTGGCGACGTCCATCAAGAACCCGCCGCTGTAGCCGCGGGGCGTGTCGGAGATCATCGTGCTCTCGCCGAGGTGGTCCTCGGGACCGCCCGGCACGGTGGTGTCCGGATCGCGCTCGCGCCACGGGCCCGGCGGCGGCGGCGTCTCGAGATCGAGCAGGCCGCTGTCCTCGCCCGCACCGGCCGGCGGTGCCGGGTTCGAGACCTGGCGCGTCTCCTCGTTCGCGGCGCGCGGCTTCGAGGGGGCGCGCGCGTGAGGTGCCCCCGCCACCGGGGTCGGCACGCGGCGCGGCAACGGCGGCACGCTCGGCACGTCGTCGAGCGCGGCTTGCCGGGTGACGCGCGCCTGCGGCGAGCCGGTCGGCCGGCGCGGCGCCTCGTCCTTGGCTTCGAGATCGGCGACCCGGAAGATGACGCTGTTCTCGTCGCGCAGCTCCTCCTTGTCGAGGATGAGATCATCGGAGGTCAGCGTGTGCGTCGACATCGGGCCGTCGCGAACCTCGACGTCCTCGTACGGCACCTGCTGCGGATCGCCGATCACCTGCTTGATCACCTGGGCGACCTTGGATGCGGTGAACACCGGCGAGTACGCGTGGAGGAAGCGCTCGAGGTCGGTCGCGAAGTCCTGCGCGCTCTGGTAGCGGTTGTTGCGGTCCTTCTCGAGCGCGTGCATCACGATGCGCTCGAGCTGCGGCGGGATGCCCCTGCGCAGCGTCGACGGCGGCGCGATGTCCGCCTTCCGGACCATGTCGAGGAGCTGGTGCAGGTCCTCCTCGAGGTAGAGCATCTGCCCGGTCATCATCTCGTAGAGCACGATGCCGGCGGAGAAGATGTCGGAGCGGTAGTCGATCTGATCGCCCCAGGCCTGCTCCGGGCTCATGTAGTAGTACTTGCCCTTGATCACGCCGACCGCGGTCTGGCGCGCCTTCATCGTCGCCTTCGCGATGCCGAAGTCGACGAGCTTGATCTCGCCCGAGTAGCTGATCAGCACGTTCTGCGGCGACACGTCACGATGCACGATGCCGAGCGTCTTGCCGGTGTGGTCTCGCTTGCGGTGCGCGTGATCGAGCGCCGACGCGATCTCCTTCGTCACGAACGCGCAGACGTCGAGCGGCAGCTCGAAGTCGACCTCGGAGCCGCGACGCAGGATCTTGTAGAGATCCGCACCGTCGACGTACTCCATCGTGATGTAGAACGTCTCGCCGACGCGGCCGAGGTCGAACGTCTGCGCGATGTTGCCGTGGTTGAGCTGCACGGCGATCTTCGCCTCGTCGACGAGCATCTGGATGAACTGCTCGTCCTCCGCGAAGTTCGGATGGATCATCTTGAGCGCGACGTACTTCTCGAACCCGGCGATCCCCTTCGTCTTCGCGAGGTGAATCTCCGCCATCCCGCCCACCGCAATCTGGCGAACCAGTCGGTACGGACCGAACTGGCGCTCAGCCACGCGATAGGTCCAGATCCACCGACTCGGGTGTCGGTCCCTGCTTGAGCATCTCGGCGCCGCCGGGATGCACGAACACGCCAACGAGTCGTAGTGGTGCCTTGGCACCACGATCGAACGTACAAACAACTTCCGTCGCGATCCCGTACGCCACGTTGACAACGTAGGTCGCCGCCGCGTTCGCGACGAGGTACAGGCCGAGGCCGGCACCGTACGTCTTGCGATCGATCTGGTTCGGCGAATGGATGCACTTCTCGATATACGCGCGGATCGTGTTCTTCGCGAGCCGACCGAACCGATCGCGCACCGCGATCGCGAACATGTCGTCGGTGGCTGCGTAGCGGATCGACACCGGGCGCGGCGTGCGCATCTTCGTGCGATCGTGCGGATCGACCTCGGCGAAGATCGCCCGGCCTTCCTCGTCGACCGGTGCGTCGTAGAGCGCGTTCATCAGCAGCTCCTCGCAGACCTGGCCGATCGCGCTGCGCACCTGGCGCCGCATCTTCGACTGCTCTGCGAAGTCGAGCACGGTCTGGATCGCCTTGCCGCGCCCCTCGAAGTCACGCAGCCGCTCGTAGTGCACCGGCGTGCCTTCCGGCAGGTACTTCTCGATTCCGAAAATATCGCCCGTCAGCAGCTTCTGCGCGGTGACGAACACGCCGTCCTCGAGCTCGTCGCCGACGACGATGTGGTTGACCCGATCGTCACGTAAGTAAACGGTCAGATCCGACAGCGATGCTTTCGGCGTGACGATCGTGACGTGCGCGCGTTCGCGCAGCTTCGGCACGAGAGCGTCGAGCGCCTGCGGGCCGTCAGCCGTCGAGAAGAAGACGTAGCGGTGTGGAATGACATCGGCTGCGATAGCCGACGGACTACGGACAGCGTCCACCTCGGCTCCGGCGCGCTCGAGAGTCGCGACGATACGCCTTAGTTGGTCGAGGTCCGAAGAGATCGCGAGAACGCGTCGTTTCGACAAAAATCCCCGCTGCGGGTGTGAAACAAATATCCCGAAGCGTTTCGCATCATAACAGAGGAAACGGTCGGTCTTCGCCCTACATCAGTATTGATACATCGCCGAAAGGTAGGCTCGGAATCCTTCGAAGGGGCTCGGCACGTACTCCAGGTGTGGCTCGTAGTCGAAGAAGACGTCGGGCTGGTAGCTGTGCTGGAGGAGCGCGTTGTAGACCGTCGCGCGCACCAGGAGCTTCTCCATCGGAGTCCAGGTCAGGCCGATCGACAGGTCCATCACGGGCGGTAGCCGGTCGACCACCATGTCCGTGGCCGCGACGTTGATCGGATTCACGACGAGGCCGTTCGCGTCGTACATGCTGTCGCGGTAGTCGACGAGGCGGTTCGGATCCTCGGTCGCGCCCATGACCTTGAGGTTCGTCGTGCCGCTGAGCTTGTCGGTGACCAGGTTGAACACCGTCGAGAAGTTGAACCAGTGCTCGGGCAGCGAGCGGAACACGCCGCGATCGGCGCTGGCGACGCGCATCCAGGTGTACGCCAGCTCGAGTCGGTGACCGCCTTGCACGTACAGCTTGCCGAGGAACTCGACGGACGAGATGGCACGGTCACCGGAGTTGCCGTAGGCGCCGGCGTTGACCTGGATCAGGTTCTGGAGACGCGTGTAGCTACCATCGAGACGGAACGACAGCTCGCGGATGCGGCGGTCCCCCTTGAAGATACGCGCGTTGACCTCGGCCTGGAGCGCGTCGGAGCTCTCGACCTTGAGGTTCGGGTCACCCGCGATCTGCACGGCCTCACCGTTGCTCGACGTGTTGTTGAACACCGGCGGGCGGAAGCCCTGCGCGTAGTTGAGCTTCAAGTGCCAGTTCTTGATGAAGTTCCACACGATCGTGCCGGCGGCCGTGAAGCGCATGTCGTAGCCGATGCTGCCAAGCTGCTCGGGGGCGACCTGCACGCGGGCGCCGGCGTCGAGGATCAGCTTCTTGTTCGGCCGCAGCTGCGGGTTGACGTACGCGCCCAGCACGCTGCGGCTCGACTCGAACGCGAACGTCAGCGGGCAGTTCGCGACCGGCACGATCGCCATCTTGGCCGGATCGTAGATCCGCGGGCACGGCAGCGGGAGGCGCTTCAGATCGTAGGGCGACGGGAACGTCGCCGGGCGACCGGCGCCCTGCCGGCTGCGCCCGGCATCGTCGGGGAGCCACTCGGTGAACGCCTCGGCGCCGTACAGCACGCGCAGCGGCCTGGCGATCTCGACGTCGGCGTCGAACGCGCCACCGGCGCGGTAGCTCGTCATGCTCGTGGTGAATGACAGGCCACCCTGGATCAGCGTCGACGGTGCGAGCACCATCAGCGGGAACAGTCCGCGCTCGAACTCCTGTGCGTAGCCGCGCAGCGTGATACCGGCCTTGCCGTCCGCGAACCGGTCCGTGTACTCGGCGACGATGAAGCGATCGAAGTTGCGCCACTCGTTATCGCGCGACGCGCGCAGGTTGTCGAGGCAGGTCGGCTCGACCATGCCATCGTTGGCGCACTCGGGGCGCGCGTCCTCGGGCAGGTCCTTGACGACCGGGTTGCCCGAGAGGGCGAGCGCGTTCGTGAAGTGGCCGAGCTGATACTGCGCGCGGAGCTTCAGCTTGCCGATCTTCGCCTTGCCGCTGAGGTTCACGAGCAGACCCGGCTGCTGATTTGACTCGGTGAGCGGGCCGTACGTGTTCGCCGAGTTCGGCTGCGGGAGCGGCTCGTGGAACAGGAGCAGCGGCATGTCCATCGCGGCGCCCTGATAGGTCTCGACGCTGGCGTGCCCGAACAGGCTGAGCTTGTCGTCCAGCAGATCGGACTTGCCGGCCATCACGTACGCGCGCGCCGCCATGCGATCTCCGTCGCCATGACCGATGCTGCTGCCGACCTCGACGCCCTCGATGTCCTCGGCGTCCTTCGTGATCACGTTCAAGATGCCGAGGAGCGAGTTCGAGCCCCACAGCACGCCGCCCGGGCCGGTGATCATCTCGACGCGCTTGACCAGCTCCATCGGCTGCTGGCGCGCGAGCGCCGGCATGTTCGTCATCGGGTCGAACACCGACAGGCCGTCCTGCAGGAACTGCACGGCTTGCACCTGACCGCGCACGGTCGCGGTCGGAAACAGATAGCTGAGCTGCTGGCGCTGCCAGCCGGGAACCGTGTCGATGAGGTCCCGGAAGTTCTGGAACTGGCGCTCGCGGATCTCGTCGTCGGTGATGACGGTGACGATCGCGGGTGCCTCCTGGATCGTGGTCAGGCCCTTCGCGGCGGACTGCACGATGTTCGCGAGGTCGAGCGACTCGTCCGCGCCGGTGCCCGTGTCCCCGCTGTCGAGCACGACCGTCGGCACCTCGATATCGCTGACCTGCGCCGCCGCCGTGCCGGTCATCGCGAGCAGGAAGAACACGATCCTCATGGCGTACCGCCTTGCTGCGCCTTGATGAAGTCGACGCGGTCGTTGATCGGATCGGTCGGTGTCGACGTGCCGAGCGGGCGCGTCGAGCCGATGCCGACGGCCTGCAGCTGCGACCCCGCGACGCCCTGGCTGACGAGGTAGTCCTGGATCGCGTTCGCGCGGCGCTGCGCGGTCTTCCGGTCCTTCGCGTGCTGGTTACGGATCACCCGCGCATTCTTCGACTTCGTACCCAGCGCGGTGTGAACCTCGATGCGGATCGTCAGTCGATTATTCTTGATGATCGCCGCGACCTGGGCGAGGAGCTGCCGCGAGGCCGCCGTCAGCCGGTTACCACGGTCGAACGCGACCAGCTGGCCCTTGAGATCGATGCGATCGCCGATCTCCTCGGGACCGGTGGTCGCCCCCGCGTCGCGACAACCATCGTCGTCCTGGAAGTTGTTGACCGTCTCGGGCTCGTTCGGACACTTGTCCTTGGAGTCCGGGATGCCGTCGCCATCGTTGTCCTGATCGGGGCACCCGTCGTCGTCGTCGAAGCCGTCCATGTCCTCGGCCTCGTTCGGGCACTTGTCGGCGGCGTCGGGAACGCCGTCGCCGTCGTTGTCACGCTCGGGGCAGCCGTCGCCGTCCTCGTTGCCATCGCGATCCTCGGGCTCGTCGGGGCACCCGTCGTCGGCATCCGCGATGCCGTCGCGATCGTTGTCAGCGTCGGCGCAGCCGTCCTCGTCCTGGAACCCGTCCTTGTCCTCGGCCTCCTCGGGGCAGCCGTCGACCGAGTCGGGGAGACCGTCGCCGTCGCGGTCGTTGCGGCCGGGCGCCGAGACGCCCTCGGGCTGCGGCGCCCACACGAGGCCCGTCGTGACCCGGAAGTCATCGCCACGCGCGCCGAGCTGGCCGCTCGACACCATGAGGTTCGCGGTGACGTCTGCGGATACGCGCAGCATCAGCCCGGCGGCGCCGAGCACCGTGAGGTCGCCTGCCTTCGCGTCGCCCCAGTAGTCGTCGCTCTTGATCGAGGAGCACGGCAGCCCGTTGAAGCGGGTGCACGAGCCGTAGCCGATCGAGCTCGGCAGCGGAATGAAGGCCTGGGCCTCGGCCGCGGCGAGCACGCGCGGCGTCAGCTCGTAGATGCCGCCGACGCCGACGACCGCCTCGGAGCCGACGTCGAGGAACACCTTCGCGTCGTCCGGCGTCGCCATCGAGTCCGAGGTGTCGTAGCCCTCGAGCACGGCGCGGTCGCGGATGCGCGCGGCGAGATTGGCGACGAGGCGCGTCTGGTGCACGCGATCCTGGCGGAGCTCGACCGCGAGCTTCGGCTCGTAGACGAGGTTCTTGTCGCCGAGCAGCATCTGGTCATCGCCAAACGGCAAGCCGACGCTGCCCACGAACGTGACCGCGAGCTTCGGCGTGGTGTAGAGCGCGAGCTTGAGGCCAGCGCGGACGTCGAGCGGGCCGGCGAGGCCATCACCGAGGTACGCGTTCTGGTTGTTCGGGTCGGCCGACTGGTCGATGTTCGACAGGGGGCGCAGGCCGATCAGCCCCGTCGACGGCCTCGTGATCGCACCGCCGCCGCCGTAGTGGCCGCGATCGCCGTAGCCGATGCCGGTCGCGGTGCGATAGGCGCCCATGTCGAGGCCGATCGCGAGGCGATTGGTGATCGACATGCCGAACGTCATGTCGACCGTCATCATGTAGTCGAGGATCGTGTCCTTGCTCGTATCGCCCATGCCGCCGATGCCGGGCACCGAGACGTCGATCGGCGACTTCGCGTAGCCAAACTGCACCTTCAGCGACAGATCGCGGCGCGGCATGAGCCGCGCACCCTCGACGCCGAGGATGCCGCCGGTGTCATACGAGGGGCGGAACAGCGCGGAGTCGATGCCGCTCGTCGAGTCGTCCGCGTGAGCGACCGACGCGAGCGCACCGACGACGAGGAGGGCGCTTACTCGTTGCATGTCTTGCCGAAGGCGTTGGTCTTGCGAAAGATCTGGACGAACACGACGCCGGGCAGCGATGCGCCCGCGTGGGATTCCCACACGCAGTTGGTG
>DAIRFU010000363.1:0-7275 GCA_036794935.1 Kofleriaceae bacterium
TCTCGCGCGTCTCCTTGTCCTTGACGAGCTCGAGGGCGTAGAAGTACCCGGTCCCGCGCAGCTTGGCGCCGAGCGCCTCGCTCTGGGCCTCGTCGAGGTGCCAGCCGGGGGGCGGCACGATGGCGGGCTGATCGGCGCCGGCGGCGGGCGCGCGCTCCGGGGTGGCGGCGGCAACTCCGGCGCCGATGGTGGCCACGAGCGCGGCGAGCGCGAACGCGCGCATCAGCGCAGCTCCCCGAGCAGCGTCACGCAGCTCTTCTCGCACGCGGCCGGCTCGCGCTGGTTCCAGAAGCACGCGAGCACGCGGATGTGGCCGTCGGCACCGATGTTCGCGCGCAGCCGGCCGCGGTACGTCGCGCGCTCGAACGCGAGCGTCAGCACGTCGCCCTCGGTCGCGGATCCCTCGCCCGGCTTGACCACGTCGTGGATCACGATCCCGGCGAGCGCCGGCTCCGCCGACAGGCTCGCGACCATCTCCTGCGCGAGCACGTCCGCCGGGCCGCTCGCGCCGGCGAGTGCGAGCCACGCGGCGTAGCAGCCACGCGCCGGCTCGCCCCAGGCCTCGGCACCGGCCACGGTGATGCCATCCTGCTTCGCCGCGGTGGCGGCCGTGCTCGCGAGCTGCGGCAGGGCGGTCCAGCTCGCCGGCGGCGTGAGGCCCGAGCCCGGATCGGCGGCAGACGATCGACACGCGGCGAGCATGCCGATCACGATCAGCCGAAGCTCAGCCATACCTTCTGGCCGACCTCGACGCCGAGCCGGCCGCGCGCTTCCTCGGTCAGGCCGACGGCGCCGCCGGCGAGCCGGGTGACGGGGCCGCCGATCGCGCGAAACTGCGGGCGCGCGCCGGGCGTCTCGACCGCGACGATCGCCCACGTGCGCTCGCCGCTGTCGGTGGCTGTGCGGACCTCGAGCTCGCTCGCATCGCGCACGATCGTGATCTCGTCGGTGCTCGCGAGGAAGTGCGGGCCGCCGTCGAACGGATCGATCTGCTCGGCGTAGTCGAAGCCGATCCGGCGCAGCATCTTCTCGACCGCCTTCGTGTCCTCGCCGACCTGACCGATGATCGCCTGCACGTCATCGGGCAGTAGCTCGGTGTGGATCGGATCGTCGGGGAACAGCGCGTTGATGAACTCCTTGTTGTCCTTCGACAGCCGATCCGCCTCCTGGTACGTGAGGCCGGTGAACCGGCGGCCGAGCGCCTTCCACAGCTTCGACGTGCCATCCGGCTCGAGTGGCGGCAGCAGCTCCGACAGCACCTGGCTGCGGAACAGCGGGCGGTGCATGCGGATGAACAGGAAGCGCACGTACGACAGCGCCTTGCCGAGTGCGTGCGCGTTGCGGCGGAACTCGGGCAGCAGGATGAGGCCGCCGATCTCCGTCGGGCCGTTGTAGTTGTAGCCGATGCGCAGCGTGCGATGAACGAAGTAGCGGTCGAGCGTCACCGAGTAGCGCTCGTCGTTCTCGACGCGAAAGAAGATGTGCGGTGCGCGCTTGGTGCCGTGCTGCGCGTAGATCATCGACGTGCCGATGATCCGGTTCGCGCTCAGGTCCTCGAGCACGAACAGATACTCGAGATCGGCGCCCGACAGCTCGCCCGAAAACGAGCGCTCGGAGCGATCGAGGATGCCCTCGATGACGTGGCGATCGTGCGGCAGGTTGACCGTGTCGAGGTGCTCGGCCACGGCGAGCACCTGGTCGACATCCTCGCGATACGATTGACGAATCCGAAACGATCCCGACACGGCGAGGCGCACCCTACCACGGCGCCCGTCGCTACGGCAGCACGCTGGCGATCGCCGACGCGACGCCGTGTCGGCTCGGCGTCACCGCCGCCAGCCAGTCGAGCAGGCCGGGCGGCATCTGCTCGACCGCGATCTCCCACGACTGGATCACCCGGATGCGGCGCATTCGCAGCTCCTTGCGGCGCGCGTTCTCGGCCTCGATGAAATCGAGGATCTCGGGCAGCACCTCGACCGTCGTGCGCTTGGTGTCGTGCATGAGCAGGACGTTGCGGCCGGTCATCTTGCCGAGCACCTTGGTCAGGTACTCGACCGTCTTCTTGCGGCTGCCGCGGCGCCACTCCTGCGGATCGAGGTCCCAGTGGAAGTGGGTGAGGTGGCGCTCCGCGAGCAGCTGGTCGACGAGATCACAGCGCACCCCGTAGGGTGTGCGGAACCACGTCACGCGCCAGCCCGACGCCTTCTCGATGCTCGCCTTCGCCTGGTCGATCTCCTTCGCGGATTCGATCGGATCGTCGAGCCGGCACAGGTCGCGGTGGTTCATCGTGTGGTTCGCGATGATGTGGCCCTCGCGCAGCATGCGCGCGAAGATCGCGGGCGCCTCCTTGCGGACCGAGCGCCAGCCGACGACGAAGAACACCGCCTTGATGTGGTGCTGGGCGAGGATGTCGAGCACGAGTGGCGTCAGCGTCGGGTGCGGCCCATCGTCGAACGTCAGGATCAGCTCGGGGTCGCCGGTCATCGTCACGCCGGCCGCGGGTGACGGCCAGTTCTTCGCGTCCGCGCGCATCACCAGCGCGAGCAGGCACGCGATAACAAAACGAGCCCTCACCTTCTCCGATCTAACACGCGCTGCCTCCCTGTCATTCTTTTCGGGGTAGCGTCCCGGCATGCTCGAACGCCTTGCCGACAAGGAACCGCCGCGCGTGCGGCTCGCGAATACCCCGACCCGCGGCCACTGGCTGCGCTACGGCGGCGAGCTCGGCACCCGGATCTGGGTCAAGCGGGACGACCACACCGGCAGCGAGCTGTCGGGCAACAAGGTTCGCAAGCTCGAGTACTTGATGGCGGAGGCGCTGCAGCAGCAGGCGACTCACGTCGTCACGTGCGGCGGCGAGCAGTCCAACCACGCGCGTGCGACCGCGCTGGCCGCGTCCCAGCTCGGCTTGAAGAGCGTCTTGATCCTGCGTACGGAAAACCCGGACCGGCCGCCCGGCCCGACCGGCAACATCCTGCTCGACCGGCTGACCGGCGCGGAGATCCGCTGGATCTCGCGGCCCGCGTGGCGCGACCGCACCCGGCTGCTCGCCGAGGAGGCCGAGCGGATCCGGGGCGCCGGCGGCCGCCCGTACGTGATCCCCGAGGGCGGCAGCAACGCGCTCGGCAGCTGGGGCTACCTGCGTGCGACGTTCGAGCTCGTCGAGGATCTCGCCGGCATCGCCGCACCGGACAACCCGGTGACGATCGTCTACGCGTGCGGCTCGGGCGGCACCGGTGCTGGCCTCGTGCTCGGTCACAAGCTGCTCGGCCTCGACGCACTCGGGATTCGCGTCGCCGGCATCGCGGTGTGCGACGACCGTGCGTACTTCGTCGAGACGATCGGCCGGATCTGCGGTGACTTCGAGGAGCGCTGGCAGCTCGACGCGCACGTCACGCCCGACGACATCGAGATCCTCGACGGACACGTCGGCCTCGGTTACGCGAAGAGTCGCCCCGAGGAGCTCGCCACGATCCGCGACGTGTGTCGCAGCGACGGCATCGTGCTCGACCCGGTCTACACCGGCAAGGCATTCCACGGTGTGGTCAGCGAGCTCGCGCGCGATCCGAAGCGCTTCGGCTCCGCGGTCGCGTTCCTGCACTCCGGCGGGATGTACGGGCTGTTCGCGAACCCCGAGCTGATGACCGGCGTGCTGTGACTACTCGAGCGCGCCGCTGAACGAGAGGTCCTGCTGGCACGTCAGCATGGTGCCGACCGCCGAGTACATCCCGGTGCCGGTGATGGCGTGCGCTGCATCGAGCGTGAGCATCGCCATCATGAGGTGCGTCGTCGCGTCCTGGTCCGTGTACTGATCGAACAGCTGGATGTCGCACGCGTCCGGCGTGCACGTCACGTCGCCGCTCAGCGTCTCGCCGGTAGCGGCATTGGTGAGGTCGTAGCCGCCGACATCGTTCTGCGCGAGCGTGAACGCGAACGGTTCGGTGCCGGTCATGGGGCAGCCATCGCCGCGCGTCATCTCGAGGTTCGCGGTGCCGGTCGCGTCGAGCGGCAGCGGTGGATCATCCGGGGCGAGGCCAGCGCAGCCCACGAGCAACGCGGCGATGAGCCACGAACACCTCATCGTTCTAGCGTTAGACGAGCGCCGGTCTTCGATCAACCGATTTCGGCCGCGGCGCGCGGAAGTATCCGACCAGCAGCCGGCCATCGATGAGCGCGGTCACGACGAGCAGCGGGTAGGCGAGCAGCGGCGACACGCCGACGAGCGTCAGCGTGCGGGCGAGGCCGAACGCGACCAGGTACGCGTCGAAGCTCATGCACACGCGGCGGAATGTCTCGATCCCGATGCGGTTGACGAGCGCGTGGCCGATCGGGAATCCGATCACCACACCCGGTGCAATCCACGTGAGCAGGCCTGCACTCTCGGGCGTGAGCAGGCCGAGGTACGCGTAGGCGGCGAGCGCGCACAGCGACTCGATCGACCGCACGAGCGCGAGCGCGACCTTGAACTCGCTCTTCTCGAGGCCCTGGTTGTTCCAGAACATCGCGAGTGGCGGGCCCGAGATCGTGGTGAGTCCGTAGAGCAGACCGACGCCGGCGCCGAGCGGCACCGCGGCGCGCCGCTCGTTGCGAATCGGCCAGCGCCGCCCCGAGGCCTGGAGCAGGATCAGCGGCAACAGGACCGCGTAGACGACGATCTTGACGTCGCCGGACGCGATGATGCCGAGCAGCAGCGCGCCGACGATCACGCCGGGGACGAGGCCGATCGCGAGCGGCGCGACGCGGCCGATCACGCGGGGCAGCGCGCGCCGGTTGATGAACAGCGAGTAGAGGTTCAGGAACACCTCGACGATGACCAGCGCCGGGTTGAGCACGCGCCCCGAGACGACGAGGAGCGCGATCGGAACCGAGATCGACGAGTAGCCATAGCCGAGCGCGCCGTTGACGGTCGCGGCACTCAGGCTCGTCATCGCGAGTACGAACAGGACCTCGAGGCTCATGGCAGCTCTCCCCGCGCGTCCGTCATAACGGATACATGTCTATACCCTGAGCGGAGGACCTGTCAACGATAGCGGATGACCTCCGGAAACTCTCGAAACGCGCGGGAGTTCTGCTCTGATACTGCCATGCGTATCGTGGTGTTGGGCCTCTTTTTGGTGCTGTTCTGCGCGCCGGCGCACGCCGAGAAACAGCGACGGACCGCGAAGATCCTGTCGGTGTCGGGGGCGACGGCGTCGGGTGCGGTCGTGCTGGCGGGCTTTCTCACCGCGCCCGATGCCAAGCGGATCAATGCACCGGTGATGTACACCGGCCTGGGTCTTCTGTTCGTGACCCCGTCGCTCGGCGAGATGTACGCGGGCGAGTACGTGACGATCGGCATGGGCATCCGCGCGCTCGCGGCTGGCCTCGCCGTGTACACGCTGCGCAACCAGACGAAGCTCGCGCGGTGCGATACCTCGAAGTCCCCGACCGATCCGCCGTGCGAGGTGTTCACCGAGAACGCGTATCCGCTGCTCGGCATCGCCGCGATCGCGTTCATCGGTGGCGTCTGGTACGACGCGCTCGATGCCGGCGATGCGGTCGATCGCTACAACCGCAAGCACGACCTGACCGTGACGCCGATCGTGCCGACCACGACGGGCCTCGCGCCCGGCCTGTCGCTCGCCGGATCGTTCTAGCGGGTCAGCTGCTCGAGCGTCGCCGCCATCTCGGCGCTCTTGATCGCGCCGACGCGCGGCTTGCCGACGCGGTGGCCGGTGCGGTCATAGATGAACGTCGTCGGCAGCGCCTGCGGGTACTCGAACGAGACCAGGATGTCCGAGCTCTGGCGGACGACCGGGAACTCCATCTCGTAGTCGGACTGGAAGTTGAGCAGGTCGCCGCTGCTCGGGTTGTCGTTGGTCAGGATGCCGAGCATCACGACGCCCTTGTCCTTGTACTGCTTGTACAACCTGGACAGGTCGGGGATCTCCTTCTTGCAGGGCCCGCACCATGTCGCCCAGAAGTTGATGACGACGACCTTGCCGCGCAGCGCCTCGGGCGTGTGAGCGACGCCGGTCGTGTCGACGAGGTTGACGTCGGGAAAGCACTCGTCGCCGCCCGAGCACGCGGCCTGCGCCTCGCGCGACGAACAGCCCGCGAACGAGATCGCGACGGCGACGAACAGGATGGCGAGGACAGCTCTCATCGAAACCTCAGTAGGGGCGACTCTAGATCATCGGGTGCCTCGTAGCCGAGTAGCTCGAGGCAGGTTGCCGTCACGTTCGCGATCCCCGCGGTCTTCGCGCGGTCGGCATCGATCTCGTAACGGTCACCGCGCATCGGATCGTGAATCAAGAATGGCACGGGGTTGAGCGTGTGGCTGGTCTTCGCGACCGGCTGGCCCTGTTTGTCTCGCATGACCCGACCCTTCTTGTCGCGCTGGAACATCTCGTCCGCGTTGCCGTGATCGGCGGTAACCACCAGGATTCCCTGCAGTTCCTCGATCGCCTTGACCAGCCGGGCGAGCTGGAGATCGACGGTCTCGACCGCGACGACGGTCGCGTCGAACGCCCCGGTGTGGCCGACCATGTCGCCGTTGGCATAGTTGACCCGCGCGAACCGGTGCGTGCCGGTGCGCAGCTCCGCGATCAGCCGGTCCGTGATCTCGGCCGCCTTCATCCACGGCCGCTCGTCGAACGACACCCGGTCGCTCGGGATCTCGAGGTACGTCTCGGTGCCGCTATCGAACATGCCGCTGCGGTTGCCGTTCCAGAAGTACGTGACGTGGCCGTACTTCTGGGTCTCGCTGATCGCCAGCTGCGGCACGTGCGCGGCGGCGAGGATCTCGCCCATCGGCCGCTCGATCGCCGGCGGCGTCACCAGGTAGTGTGGCGGCACGTGGAGGTCGCCGTCGTACTCCATCATGCCCGCGTAGAACACGTCGGGCTTGCGCACGCGATCGAACTTGTCGAACGCGGCATCGTCGAACGCGCGCGAGATCTCGATCGCACGATCGCCGCGGAAGTTGAACATCACGCAGGCGTCGCCGTCCTGCATCGGCGTCGGCGGCGCGACGACGAACGGCGGCAGGTCCTGATCGATCACGCCCGGGTGCTCCTCGCGAAACGTGCGCACCGCCTCGGCGGCGGAGCCAACCACGCGCGCGTCCGCCAGCACGTGCGTGTGCCAGCCGCGCTCGACCATCTGCCAGTCCGCCTCGTAGCGATCCATCGTGATCTTCATGCGCCCGCCACCGGACACGATGCGGGCGTCGACGCCAGACTCGCGCAGGTTGGCGAGATACCGCTCGGTGCGATCGATGTATTCCAGCGCGCT
>DAIRFU010000364.1:0-7251 GCA_036794935.1 Kofleriaceae bacterium
CCCGACACCGTGCTCGTCGTCGTCCACGTCGAACCGGCCATGAACGGCACCGCGAGGATCCGTGCCGGCGGATCGTAGGTCAGCTCGGTCTGGTACGTACCGCCCTGGGGCGACACGACGCCGAGCACCCACAGCGGCAGCGGCTCGCCACCGAGCGTCGCGTACTCGAGCGCGTCGAGCAGCTCGTGCTCGGCGAGGTGCAGGTCGTCGAGGATCACCACCGTCGGCTGCGCGCGCGCCGCCTCGCGTAGTGCATCGCCGACCGCGCGCACGAGCGGGCCTTGCGGAGTGCCGATCAGGCCGGCCAGCGCGCTCGCACCGGGCTTGCCACCACCGGGCGGCGGGACCGTGCCGAGGTGAACGCGCACGCCGAGCTCGGCGGTGCCAGCGATGCGGCGCGCGAGCTCGGTCGCGAACGCCGTCTTGCCGACGCCGGCATCACCGACGAGCAGCGCGAACGTCGGCACGCCCCGCAGCGCCGCCGCCGCGTCGACGACGAGGTCCGAGAGCAGCGCCTCGCGGCCGAACAGCTCGATCGTCTCCTGCGCGTCGCCGAGCGCTCGAAAGCCCGGCATGTCGCTCGCGTGCGCCGCCGCCTGCGCCACGCTCGCGAGCGCGTCGCTGACCAGCACGCCGGTCCACGCGCCGGCCGGCAGCCAGCTCTCGGGCTTCTCGACCGACGCCCCGTGCAGCGTGCTCGCGCCCGCGCTCGTCGAGACGCGCAGCGCCTCGAGGTGCAGCGCGACGCGTGCCCCCGCCGCCGCGAGCTCGCGCGCCGCCGCGATCGCGATGCTCGCCGGATCGGCATGCTCGCCGCCGAGCACGCCCGCGAGCACCCGGCGGCCGCGCTGGGACGCGATCACGAGCCGCCGTCCGGTCAGCGTCGCGAGCAGCGCGCGATCGACGCGCGGCAGCTCCGCCCACAGCAGCACGACCGGCTGCTTGCCCTCGCGGATCATCGACATCGAGTGGCCGAGATTGCGCGGCGTGCGTTCGTCGCGTGCCACCGCCAGCCGCTCGCGAACCTCGGCGGCGCTCGCCGGGCGCCGCGCCGGCTCCTTGGCCAGGCAGTCGTGGACGACCGACTCGATCGCGGCCGGGATCGTGACCAGCGCGCCGAGGCGCGGTGGCCTGAGCGCGGTGTGGGCGCGCTCGAGCGCGGCGGCATCGCCGACGAAGGGCGGCCGCCCGGCGAGCAGCTCGTAGAGCACGCAGCCGAACGAGTACAGATCGCTGCGCTCGTCGACCGTGGCCGAGTCCGCGATCTGCTCGGGCGGGATGTACTCGAGCGAGCCGACCTGCACGTTCGCGCGCGTCGGATCGTCCGGATCGACCGGCAGCTTGCGGGCGAGCCCGAGATCGAGGATGACGACGTGGCCGTCGCGCGTGCGCACGAGGTTGTCGGGCTTGAGGTCGCGGTGGACGAAGCGCGCGAGGTGCACGCGCTCGAGCGCGTCGAGGGTCGTCAGCCCGAGCGCGACCACCTCCGCGGTCCGCATCGCCCCGGCGGCCGCGAGGTCGGCGAGGTTCGCGCCCGCGATCCGGTCCATCACGATCCACGCACGGCCATCGGCGAGCACGCCCGAATCGTGGCAGTGCGGCACGGCCGGCACGTCGATCGCGCGCAGGGCCTGCGCCTCGCGCGCCATCCGGGCCCGTCCCAGGTCGTGGGCGGCGTGGGCGATCTTGATCACGCGGTCGCCGAGTGCCCATACCGATGCGAACCCTCCCGAACCGAGACACTCACCGACGGGCTCTGGCCACGAGAACGGCGGTGCTACGACCTGCGGCACCGGTGCGACATCCCCACCGTGAACGGGGCAGGCCCGTCCCGCTCCGAGGCGCCGATGACAGGTGAGGCAGCGAGCCACGCCCCGCCACTGTAGCGCTCGCGTGATAGTGTGGTCAGCGAGGTGCTCGAATTCGTGATCGAGGCGATGGTCGACGCGGTCCTCGTCGTCGATCCTGAAGGTCGTGTCACGCTCGCCAATTCGGGCGCGACCCAGCTCACGCACTACACGCGCGACGAGCTGCGCAACATGCCGGTCGCCCGGCTCCTCGTCGACGACAGCTCCGGAATGCGCACGGTCGTCCGCCGCCGCATCGAGGACGGCGACGTGCTGCGCCGCGAGGAGTCCTGGCTGCTCACCAAGGAGAACGAGCGCGTGCCGGTCTCGGTCACCGGCTCGCCGGTCCTCGACGACCGCGGCATGCTGCAGGGCATCGTGCTCGTCGCGCGCGACGTCCGCGACATGCGCCAGCTGCTCGCCGAGAAGGAGGCGGAGATCGCGCGTCGCCGCAAGGCCGAGGACGAGCTGCGCGCCGCGATGAGCTCGATCGAGGACAAGCTCGAGCAGACGCGCACGCAGCTCCTGCTCGCCGAGCGTCGCGCCACGCTCGGCACGCTCGCCGGCGGCGTCGGTCACGAGCTGCGCAACATCGCCCAGATCCAGGTCGCGGCCGTCGACGAGCTCGCCGCCGCCGTGCGCGGCGAGGAGGATCTCCACCGGCTCGCGCGCATGATCCTGCCCGACCTCGAGCGCGTCGGCGAGCACATCACCGCGCACGGCAACCGGCTCATGCAGCTCGCGCGCCCCGGGCCCGACCACGTCTCGCCGATCGATCTCAACAATGTCGTCCGCGACGTCGCCGCGATGCTCAAGCTCGCCGGCAAGCTCGGTCGCGTCGAGCTCGTGCTCGCGTTGCCCGCGACGCCGGTCATCGTCACCGTCAACCGCACCAGCATCGAGCAGATCTTCGTCAACCTCGTCATCAACGCGGTCGATGCGACCGGCGAGACCGGCACGGTGACGATCGAGGTCAAGCCGAGCGAGGGCCGCGTGCGCTGCGTCGTGCGCGACACCGGCACCGGGATCTTGCCCGAGCTGCTCGGCCGGATCTTCGAGCCGTTCTTCACCACGAAGGGCGATCTCGGCACCGGTCTGGGCCTGCCCGTGGTCCGCGAGATCGTCGCCAGCTACGGCGGTGTGCTCGCGGTGGACAGCCGCGTCGGCGAGGGCACGGCGTTCTCGTTCGATCTGCCGGCCTAGCTGCCGGGCATCAGCTCGATCGTCGCATCGCCGACCTTCTTGCCGCGCAGCACGCGGAAGTCGGCGCCCCACTGCTCGACGAGCATGGTGTCGTCGCCGGGAGCGCTGTACAGCCACCACCGGCAGCGCTCGGTGTGGCCCTCGGGGCGGTCCTTGGCCTGCGCGCCGAGTGGTCCGACATCTCCGCTGAGCGTGCAGGTCGCGGTGCCCCGCTTGTCGAGTGCGTAACGGATTTCACCGACGACGATCGCCTCGGGTGGGTACCCCGTGATCGGCGTCGACTCGTCCTGGACGAGCAGGCGCGTCGCGCTGGTGCCGGTCCGATCGATGCCGACCAGCACCCACGTGACGTCCTTGCCGTCGACGCAGCGACCCGCGACCCAGCGGTGGCCGTCCTCGTCGTAGTTGACCGCACCCTCGCAGATGTAGTCCCGGCTGTCGATCGTGAGGACGTCCGCGACGCGCAGCTCGCGCACGGTCCGCTCCAGGAGCTTGTCACCGCCGCCCGCTCCGAGCTGCTTCGTGCCGCCACCGGGGAGCGCCTTGCGACGCTCGTTCGCAGCGACCCCGACGACGGCCACGCCACCGAGCACGGTGAGCACCACGAGCAGGATCCAGATCACGCGCCGACTATCTACGCCGCACTGCACCAACGCAATACGTCGGCGATCCTTGACTCCCCGACCTGGGAAAGTAACGTAGCGCCGAAATGGTCGCAGTCCCCGCGCAAGATGATCTGCGCCGCGTCCTCGACGACGACGGCAAGCCATTGCCCGGCGCCAAGGTGCCGAGCATCCCCGATGCGACGCTGCAGCGCATCTTCGACACCATGATGCTGGTCCGCATCATGGATGACCGGATGATGCGGCTCCAGCGCCAGGGCCGGCTCGGCTTCTACATGAAGGCGATCGGCGAGGAAGCCAGTCACTTCGCGGTGGCACCGCTGCGTGACAGCGACTGGATCTTCCCGAGCTACCGCGAACAGGGCGCATGGTTCTGGCGCGGCTACTCGGTCCAGCGCTTCATCGATCAGCTGTTCGGTAACGTCGACGACGTGGTGAAGGGCCGCCAGATGCCGGTCCACCACTCGGCGAACTGGCTGAACCTGGTCTCGATCAGCTCGCCGGTCGGCACCCAGATCCCGCAGGCCGTCGGCGCGGCGTACGCGGCGAAGGTGATGGGCAAGGACGACGTCGCGATGGTGTACTTCGGCGAGGGCACGTCCTCGACCGGCGAGTTCCACGTCGGCATGAACTTCGCCGGCGTATGGAAGGCGCCGTGCGTGTTCATCTGCCGCAACAACGGCTGGGCGATCAGCGTGCCGAAGGAGAAGCAGACCGCGGCCAAGACGTTCGCGTCCAAGGCGGTCGGCTATGGCATGCCCGGCGTGCGCGTCGACGGCAACGACCTGCTCGCGATGTGGCAGGTCGCCAGCGAGGCGATCGAGCGCGCCCGCGCCGGCGAGGGCCCCACGCTGATCGAGGCGCTGACCTACCGCGTGCAGGGTCACTCGAGCTCCGACGATCCGAGCGTCTACCGCGATCCGAAGGAGCCGGAGATCTGGGAGAAGAAGGATCCGATCAACCGGCTGCGCGCGTACATGCGCCACCGCGGCCTGTGGAACGAGGGCTGGGAGACCGAGATCTCCGAGAAGTACAACCAGCAGATCACCGACGCGCTCGCGGCGGCGGACCACAAGTCCGCGCCCGCCGTCGAGACGCTGTTCGACGACGTCTACGAGGAGATGCCCTGGAACCTGCGCGAGCAGCGCGAGTGGCTCCTCCAGCAGGCGCGCACCAAGAACCCGCACCACCACGGCTAACGAGACGACCTGCCATGCCCACCATGAACATCATCGAAGCCGTCCGTAACGCGCTGCAGTTGCAGATGCGCGCGGACTCGCGAGTCGTCGTGCTCGGCGAGGACGTCGGCAAGTTCGGCGGCGTGTTCCGCGCGACCAGCGGCCTGTACGACGAGTTCGGCGCCGACCGCGTGATCGACACCCCGCTCGCCGAGGCCGGCATCATCGGCACCGCGATCGGCATGGCCCTCTACGGGCTGCGTCCGGTCCCCGAGATCCAGTTCGGCGACTTCATCTTCCCCGCGTTCGATCAGATCGTGAACGAGCTGGCGAAGTTCCGCTATCGCTCGGGCGGTCAGTACCCGTGCCCGGTCGTCATCCGCACGCCGGTCGGCGGCGGCATCCGCGGCGGCCACTATCACTCGCAGTCGCCCGAGGCGCTGTTCATCCACACGCCCGGCCTCAAGGTCGTCGCCCCGAGCAACCCGTACGACGCCAAGGGCCTGCTGCTGGGCGCGCTGCGCCAGAACGATCCGGTGCTGTTCATGGAGCCCAAGCGGATCTACCGCGCGAGCAAGGGCGACGTCCCCGAGGACGATTACGTGATCGAGCTCGGCAAGGCCGCGGTCACGCGCGAGGGCAGCCAGGTCACGCTGCTCGCGTGGAGCGGCATGGTGTCGATCGCCGAGGAGACCCACAAGAAGGCCGCCGAGGCCGGTATCTCCGTCGAGGTGATCGACCTGCGCACGCTGATGCCGTTCGACATCGACACGATCCTCGAGTCGGTCAAGAAGACCGGCCGCTGCGTGATCGTCCACGAGGCGCCGCGCACCTGCGGCTTCGGTGCCGAGCTGATCGCGTCGATCCAGGAGCGCGCGATCGAGCACCTCGAGGCGCCGATCCTGCGCGTCGCGGGCTTCGACACGCCGTTCCCCTACTCGCTCGAGCACGAGTACATGCCGAATGCGGACCGCGTGCTCGGTGCGATTCGCAAGACCCTGGAGTGGTAGCCATGGCGTTCGACTTCTACATGCCGGATATCGGCGAAGGCGTCGTCGAGGGTGAGATCGTCGGCTGGAAGGTGAAGGAAGGCGATCGGGTCAAGCTCGATCAGCCGATCGTCGAGGTGATGACCGACAAGGCGACGGTCGAGCTGCCATCGCCACGCGCGGGCGTGATCAAGGCGATCAACTACAAGGACGGCGAGATCTGCCCGGTCGGCAAGGTCCTCGTCGTGATCGAGGAAGAAGGCGGCGCATCGGCCGGCAACGGCAAGAAGGCGGCCGTCGAGGAGCCCGCGCGCGTACCGGCGGCGGCCCCGCCGGCGATGCACGCCAAGGTCGCCCAGAACGTGCCGGTCTCGACAGGCGGCGCGGTGACGACGAGCGGCGGCATCCAGGTCATCGACGCGACGGCGGAGCGTCCGCGCGTGCTCGCGACCCCGGCGACTCGCCGGCTCGCGCGCCAGCTCGGCGTCGAGATCGGTCGCGTGCCCGCCACCGGCAAGCATGGCCGCGTCACCCCCGATGACGTCAAGCGCTTCAAGGATCACCCGGCGAGCGCACCGGCGGCAGCCCGGAGCGCGTTCGCGCCGATGGCGATCGCCAAGGGCGGCGACGAGGAGCGCATCCCGCTGCGTGGGATCCGGAAGAAGATCGCCGAGGCGATGACGCGGTCGACGCAGACCGCGGCGCACTTCACGTATGTCGAGGAGATCGACATGACCGAGCTCGTCGCCGTGCGCGAGCGTGCGAAGGCGCGCGCGGCCGAGCGCGGCGTGAAGCTCAACTACCTGCCGTTCATCGTCAAGGCGGTGGTCTCGGGCCTCAAGAAGTGGCCGATGCTCAACGCGAGCCTCGACGAGGCGACGCAGGAGATCGTGCGCAAGAAGTACTATCACATCGGGATCGCCGCCCAGGGCCCGCAGGGGCTCGCCGTCAGCGTCGTCCGTGATGCCGATCGGCGCTCGATCTTCGACCTGTCGCAGGAGGTCGAGCGGCTCGGCGAGGCCGTGCGCGCCGGCACCGCGACGCGCGAGGAGCTGACCGGCTCGACATTCACGATCAGCTCGCTCGGCAAGCTGGGCGGCGTGCTCGCGACGCCGATCATCAACTTCCCCGAGGTCGCCATCCTGGGCGTCCACGAGATGAAGGACCGCCCGGCGGTGGTGGACGGGCAGATCTGCATCCGCTCGCTCATGAACCTCTCGATCTCGGTCGATCACCGCCTGGCCGACGGCTGGGACGGGGCGATGTTCGTCCAGGAGGTGAAGCGCCTCCTCGAGGATCCCACGCTCATGTTCATGGAGATGATCTAGGCCATGGCGAGGGCGGCGCGGAGCGCCGAGGGGCGCGGCCGGAGCGGCCGGGGCGGCACATCCGGCGGCGCGCCCTGGGAGCA
>DAIRFU010000365.1:0-7227 GCA_036794935.1 Kofleriaceae bacterium
GAGCTCGGCGGCGAGCGCGGCCTGCACTTCTACATGCAGCGCTGCGCCCTAGAGGGCGACGCGAGCGTGCTCAAGTCGCTGCTCGGCTGAGCGATCGTCCGAGGCTCGCCGGACAGCGGTCCGTGCGGTGGCCAAACCGGACAGAGCGCCTCGTGCTTTCGGCCGCTTGTGCCGGCATAGCGGCTGCTATGCCGGTCCGCCATGAAGGAGTACGATCATGGAAATGTCGCGGCCTGCTGCGGAAGAGCTCTTCCTGAACGATGGCATTCGTCCGCTCAAGCGGACCGAGTTCGACAAGCTCGTGGCCGAAGGCTGTTTCGACGACGAACGCGTGGAGCTGCTGTTCGGGATGGTGGTGGAGATGTCGCCGCCTGATCCCGAACACGGCGAATCGCTGTTCCGGCTCGCCGAGATGCTCTCCAAGCAGGTTGGCACTCGCGCCATCGTGCGGAACCAGCTCCCGTTCGCCGCCACGGAGAATTCAGAGCCGCAGCCGGATATCTACGTCATTCCGTACGGCGATTACTGGCACGAGCACCCGACGCGCTCGTTACTGGTCGTGGAAGTCTCGCGCTCCTCGTTGCGGCGAGATCGAGCCAAGCAAGCGATCTACGCGGATGCCAGCGTCGACGAGTACTGGATCGTCAATCACAAGAAGAACTGCGTCGAGGTCTACCGCGACGCCCGCGACGGCGAGTGGCTGACGAAGACGACGCACGGTCGCGGCGAGGTGCTGACCCTGCTCGCGTTCCCCGACGTCAAGATCCCGATCGACGAGATCCTGCCGCCGAAGACCTGATCACTGGAGCGGCGGCGGTAGCGCCCAGTACGCGCTCATGTTCGCGGTCTGGACGTCCTGATCGGGCAGCCAGTATGGCACCGAGCTCGGATCGCCATTGGCGAGGTCGGCCTTGCTGATCGCGGTCACCCAGAGCTGGCGTCGCTGCGCGCCCTTGGTGCCGGCGAGCGCGTTGCCGTAGTCGCGCGTGCTGTAGAACACGAGCCAGTAGTAGCCGCCGTCGTCGTACGGGCTGAAGTTCGGCAGGTAGCAGTCGCGCGCGCCGCCGCACGCGGTCGCGAGCTCGTACGGGATGCCGGCGGTCTTGTCGATCATGAACAGCGCGCCGGGATACACGGCGGGCACCGCGTCGTTGCGTCCGCGCGAGTTGACGCCGGCGGCGTACGCGATCCACTGCGAGTCGGGAGCCCACGACGGCCACGACGGCGCGGCGAACGCCGGATCGGTCGCGGCTGCGGCCACGAGCGTGGTGAGCGCGCCGAACGCGTCGCCGTTCGCGGACATGACCGCGAGGTCACCGCGGTCGTAGTCGACCGCCCAGCTCGCCGGGTTGCCACCCGCCGTGACGTTCTGGACGAGCGCGACGCTCGTGCCGTCGGGCGACCACGAGGGGTGGGCGACGCCGGTCGTCGGCAGGCCGGTCGTCGCGACACTGGCACCGTTGAGCGGATCGATCACCTCGAGACCGGTGCCGCGGTTGATCATGAGGCGGCTGCCGTCGGCGTTGAACGTCGAGAACAGGACCGTGTACGTCGAGCCCTGGGCGAGCGGCGTGACCGTCGGTGCCGGATCGCTCGTCTTGACCGCGGCGTTGGCCATGTCGAACACCGCACCCTCGAGGCCGCCGCCCCACAGCGCGCCCGACAGGTACCGGCCATCGCGGCTGACCGTATGGCACGCGACGCAGCGGGTGCCGTCCGAGCGCTGCGGCGGGCTCGCGATCGCGACGGTTCGTCCACTCTCGTCGATCTGCTCCATCTGACCGGCCTGCAGGTTCCAGTAGTAGATCGTGCCGGTGATGTTCGCCGGCACGACGCGGATCGACACCGGTTCGCTACCCTGGACGCCGGTCGTCGCGTTGTAGTGCTCGACCGTGAAACGCACCGTGCCGTCGGTGCTGTTCTTGAGCAGCTGCCAGCGCTCGAGCGTCGGCTGCAGCGAGAACGTGAACGCCGGGTCGTACGCGAGGATCGTGTCGACCGTCGCGAGGCCCGAGACGACGCGCACGCGATAGAGATCATCCGCCGCGCCGCCGCCCTCCCACTGCACGACGGGCGCCTTGACGCTCGTCGGCATCACCGCGTCCTGCAGCGGATACACGAGTGCCGGTGACTGCGCGCCGACCGGCGCGACGTCGTCGGGGAACTTGCTGCCGCCGTCGGCGGGCACGCCCGGTCCGACATCGGTCGCGTGGATCGTGACGATGACACTCGTCGCGCCGGCGACGTCGCCGAGCTGAGCAGTCACCGCGCCCTTGCCGGCGCCCTGCCCGCTCGCGGTGAACGTGGCCGCGGCGATCTCGCCGAGCCGCGCGCCCTCGACGTCGAGCGAGAACACCGCGTCGGGCAGCTCGGCGGTCGAGCCGTCGGCGAAGTGGCCGATCGCGTGGTAGTCGAGCGAGACCGGCGCGCCGGTGTACGCGAGCGTGGCGTTCGCCGGCTCGACGTCGATCGACACCAGGTCACCGTCGCCGCCGCCGCTGGGGCCGCACGCGACGAGCAGGCACAACACGAATGGGCGCACGAGTGCGCCGAGCGTCTCCCTCATCGAGCCAAACCTACACCTCGGTCACGCGGCGGACCAAGGGGGATTCTGCTGGGGTCTATGCACCCTGGCAGGCTGTTACATCAACGTTTCGCGGGAGGGCGCGGACCGATCGCGGCGGGCGCGTCCGGGTCGGGATCGAGCAGCGGCAACAGGTTGCACAGCTCGCGGGCAACGTGACGGCAGCGGTAGCGCACGAAGTCGACGGCGTACGGCTCGACGAGCAGCACGACGAGTGCGGCGTCGTACCAGAAGCTCATCGCGTAGGCATCGGGATCGATGACCTCGCCGTGCGAGCTCCCGGGCGCGTGCGTCGCCAGCGCGCGGCGGGCGAGGAACGGCCAGCGGGTGGCCTCGACCTCGCCGGGCGGCCGCGCCGCGGCCACGAGCTGCGCGCCCTTGGTGACAAACGCGTTGGTCGCGCGATCGATAGCTCCGAGCGCCTGGACGTATGCCTCGATCCGCTCGCGCACGATGTGGCCGCTCGGCAGCTGGCCGGGCGCGACGACCAGCTCGGGCAGCCGCGCGGCCTCGTAGCGGCGGCGGATCGCGCGGAGGTGGCGGGTGACCCGCTCGAACGCGGCCTCGACGTCGTGATCGTGCCCGCCTTCGCGCTCCACCCGGGTCGGCAGCTCGACGCGCAAGAACTCACCGCCGCCGAGGGCGAGCGTGCGCGCGGGAACGCCGGTGCGCTGATCGGAGTCGGTCACGATGCGGGCGGAGGTGGCGCCGATCTCGTCGAGCAATGCCTTGAGCGCGTCGCGGACCTCTTCCTCGATCACGCACGCTCCAGGTACGACGTCGCGACCATCGTGGTCGGCTGCGGATAGAACAGGTAGTTCGCGATCGATGGCTCGCCACCGAACAGGTCGCGCCACGCGCCGGCCTCGTAGCCCTTTGGAGCGTGCGCGATCTCGCCGAAGTCGACGTGGAGCAGCTCGTACTCCGGCAGGATCGCGACGAGCTTCTGCATGCGGTGGAGCAGCGGGGGATCGTAGACGCCGGCGCGCGGCCGCTCGCGGACGAGCCAGCCGTCGTCGCCCGCGATCAGATCGACGCCGACCTGCTGGACCGCCGCGACGCGCGCGCGCTGGCTGACGACCACGCGCAGGTAGAGCTCCTGCACGCTCTCGACGTCGCGCCACTCCGCCGGCACCGCCACCCCGTGATCGCGGACCTGCACGATGCACGGCGTGCGGCCCATGCACAGCACGTAGATGTAGTCGCACGGCTCGTCCTCGCCGCCCTCGCGGACAAACGTCGCGGCGCCCAGCTCCTGGGCCAGCTCGTCGGCCAGGCCTTCGAGCTCGTCGCGTGACAGGCCGCCGGCGCCGCTGTCGTCGGGCTCGCCCCACGTCCGCGTTGGATACAGGGTCTCGAGCGCGCGGTCGACGGACTCGAGCATCGTGCCCTTGCGGTCGTCGCAGCCCGCCTTGCCCTTGCAGTTCGTACAGCCGCCCATGGCCCCGACTCTACCCGGAAACGCGCTTACAGCCCCGCGCGTTCGTGCGGCGGCAGCGAGAGTCCGAATCCTTCGTGCAGGGTACGCACCGCCAGCTCCGCGTACTTGCGCGCGATCACGCAGGAGATCTTGATCTCGCTCGTCGAGATCAGCTGGATGTTGATGCCCTCGTCCGCGAGCAGCGTGAACATCGTCTTCGCGATACCGGCGTGCGAGCGCATGCCGACCCCGACGACGGAGACCTTGCTGATCTCGTCGTCGAACGAGATCCGCTCGGCCTGCTTGCCGACCAGCTCCGGCACCTTCTCCTTGAGCAGCTCGATCGCGCGCTTGCGGTCGATCTTCGGCAGCGTGAACGTGAGGTCGGTCGTGCCGTCGTACGCCTGGTTCTGCACGATCATGTCGACCGAGATGCTGGCGTCGGCGAGTGGCGCGAACATGCGCGCGGCGATGCCCGGCGTGTCGGGCAGGTCCTCGCAGGTGATCTTCGACTCGTCGCGCGACGCGGTCACGCCCGAGACAGTGACTTTCTCCATGGCAGCCTCCTCGGGGACGACCCAGGTCCCCGGTGCATCGGAAAAACTGGAGCGCACGTGGATCGGCACGGCGTACTTCATGCCGAGCTCGACGGAGCGAATCTGCAGCACCTTGGCGCCGAGCGAGGCCAGCTCGAGCATCTCCTCGTAGCTGATGCGCTCGATCTTGCGCGCGGTCGGCACGATGTTCGGATCGGTCGTGTAGACGCCCTCGACGTCGGTGTAGATCTCGCAGGCGTCGGCCTCGAGCGCGGCCGCGATCGCGACGCCCGTGGTGTCCGAGCCGCCGCGGCCGAGCGTGGTGATGTTGCCCTTCTCGTCGACGCCCTGAAACCCGGCGATCACCGCGATCTCGCCGCTATCCATCGCGTCGCGGATCGGCTGGCTGTCGATGTCGACGATGCGCGCCCGCGCGAACGCGCTGTCCGTCAGGATCTTGCACTGATGGCCGAGAAACGAGCGCGCCTTGCCGCCGAGCGAGCGGATCGCGAGCGCGACGAGGCCGACCGAGACCTGCTCGCCGGTCGACACGATGACGTCGACCTCGCGGTCGTTGTGGTCCTCGTGGATCTGATCGACGAGCTTGAGCAGCCGGTTGGTCTCGCCCGACATCGCCGATACGACGACGGCGACCTGGTGCCCCTCGCGCTGGCTCTTCAGGCACCGTGCGGCGACGTTCTTCATCCGCTCGATGGAGCCGACCGACGTGCCACCGTACTTCTGGACGATCAACACGGTGCGGCAATGTACATGATAGACACGCCTCATGCCGGTCCTCGTCGTGTTTTCGACATTCCCCGACCCCGACAAGGCGGCCGAGGTCGCGCGAACGCTCGTCAGCGAGCAACTCGCCGCGTGCGTGAACCTCGTCGCTCCGGTGCGCTCGATCTATCGCTGGCAGGGCGACGTCAGCGACGAGACCGAGACGCTCGCCGTGATCAAGACGACCACCGAGCGCTTCGAGGCGATGAGGACGCGCCTGGTCGAGCTACATCCCTACGAGGTCGCGGAGGTGATCGCGCTACCGATCGAGGCGGGCCACGCGCCCTACCTCGCGTGGATCACCGACTCGGTCCGCGATTAGGGACCGACGCAGGCGGTGCACTCGGCCTCCGTATACGGCGGCGTGCACATTTGCGTGAAGAGGCATGCAAAGCAGCTGAGTTGCGTGTTCTGGTCGTTGCAGTCGAGGCTGCTGCCACCCGAGCCGCTGCCGCTGCCCGAGCCCGAACCGGAGCCGCTGCTGCAGTCCGCCGGACACGAGGTCCCGTTCTCGCCCATGGTCGTCTCGCACATGCCGTTACCGCACGAGGCGTTGCCGTTGCCGCCGTTGCCGCAGTCGTCGGTGCAGAAGCCAACCTCGGTCGCCGCGCACGTGCCGTCGCCGCACACGTTTTGCGTCTGGTCGCTGCCGCTACCGCTGCCGCTGCCGGTATCGGTGCCGTCATCACCGCCACTCGTCGCGCACGCGAATGCGAGAGTCATGGCCAGGGCACAAAAGATCCCCGCGTTGATCCTCATCATGGCGCGCATCGTACCCGTGCGAGGTGGACGATCAACGACAAAACGCGCGCTAGCCCCCGATCAGCCGCTCTCTGCGCCATACACAGATTGTGCAAGTCGGCGCCGAAGCGCGTGACGCAAGGCGACGTGCTCCGGTCGGACCAGGTCCGGATCGTCGTCGAGGATCCGCTCGGCGTGGCGCCTGGCCTCGAGCAAAAGCTCGGTGTGTTGCGCGAGGTTGCCGAAGCGCAGCCGGGGCACGCCCGCCTGGCGCGGTCCGAGTAGCTCGCCGGGTCCGCGCTGCGCCAGGTCTTCCTCGGCGATGCGAAACCCATCGGTCGTCGCGACCATCGCGTCGAGCCGGTGCCGGCCGTCCTCGCCGATCCCGCCGTGGGTGACGAGCAGGCAATGGGCGTCGCCGCCGCCACGCCCGACGCGCCCGCGCAGCTGGTGGAGCTGGGCGAGCCCGAAGCGCTCGGCGTCGTGGATCACCATCACGGTCGCCTCGGGCACGTCGACGCCGACCTCGATCACGGTGGTCGCGACGAGCGCGTCGAGCTCGCCGGCCTTGAACGCACGCATCACGCGATCGCGCGCGGCGACATCGAGGCGGCCGTGCACGAGGCCGACGCGCAGCTGCGGCAGCGCGGCCGCGAGCTCGCCGGCGACCGTCGTCGCGTCCTTCCAGGTCGTGTCGCTGTCCGGATCGTCCTCGACCTTGGGGCACACGACATACGCGCGCTCGCCCTTCGTCGCGCGCTCGGCGATCAGCTTGTACGCGGCGGTCTCGCCGCGCTTGCCGGCGAGGACCTTGGTCTGCACCGGCTCGCGCCCGGGCGGCAGCTCGTCGAGAATCGACACGTCGAGATCGCCATACGCGGTGAGCGCGAGCGTGCGCGGGATCGGCGTCGCCGTCATCACGAGCAGGTGCGGCGCGCCCTGCCCGTCGCCCTTGTCGCGCAGCTTCGCCCGCTGCGCGACGCCGAACCGGTGCTGCTCGTCGATGACGACGAGGCCGAGCGCGTGGAAGCCCACCGCCTCGGCGATCAGCGAGTGCGTGCCGATCACGACGTCGAGCTCGCCGGCGGCCAGCAGCGCGAGCAGCGACTGGCGGACGCCACGCGGTGTCGACGCGGTTAGCAGCTCGACGCGCAGCTTCGCGC
>DAIRFU010000028.1:0-17253 GCA_036794935.1 Kofleriaceae bacterium
GCGTGCTGTTCGAAATCATCGGGATGGGCGACCACCCGCCCGACGGGGTGCGCGTCGACGTGCTCGGCTCGCTGACTGCGCGCGCGAGTTACATAGCGCTCGAGGCGGCGACCGAGGGCTGGACCTTCGACCCGGCGGCGACCGGCGGCACGCTGTGGATCAAGCTGCCCGGCGCGGCGAGCGTCACGATCGAGTGATTCGAACTGTCGGCCCTACGCGCTATGCTATCCGGGTGAGCTCGCCCGACACCACCCCCGATGCTGCGGCAGTCCAGACGGCCATCTATCGCAGAATGAGCCCGGACCAACGTTGCGAGCTGGCAGCGCACATGTCCGTCAGCGCGCGCGAAATCACGTTGTCGGGGATTCACAGCCGCCATCCAGCCTACAACGATCGGGACGCGCGTCTCGCGCTGTATCGGCTGCTGCTCGGCGACGTCCTGTTTCGCGAAGCTTATCCGGGCGCGCCGCTCCTCGAACCATGACGCCCGCTGGTCCCGGCGAGTTGTTGCAAGCGATCGTCGCTGCACTGAACACGGCAGCGATCCCGCACATGGTCGTCGGCTCGTTCGCGAGTACCTTCCACGGCGAGCCGCGCACCACGCAAGACCTCGATCTCGTGATCGATCCGACGCTCGCGCAACTCGATCAGCTGCTCGCCCAGCTGCCGGTCGATCAGTACTACGTCGATGCAGACGTCGCGCGAGATGCGCTGAGACGACGCTCGATGTTCAACGTGATCGAGATGACAACCGGCTGGAAGCTCGACCTGGTGATCCGTAAGGCCCGCCCGTTCTCGTTCGCCGAGTTGGGGCGCCGGCAACATGTCACGATGATGGGAATCGAAGTCGATACCGCGACAGCCGAGGACACGATCGTCGCCAAGCTGGAGTGGGCGAAGCAGAGCAGATCCGAGCGGCAACTCGAGGATGTCGCTGGCATCCTGCGCGTGAGGGGCGGTGATCTCGACGTAGCTTACATCGAGCGTTGGGTCGGCGATCTGGCACTCGAAGAGCAATGGCGCGACGCGAAAGCGCGTACCTGATCGGTGCTCGCGTGACCCGTCACGCAGTCCGGCGATCGCGGTCGTCGCTGCCGATGATGCGGACCGGCTGGGCGACGCGCAGCGTGCCGCCGCGCAGCACGCGGCAGTACCAGCGCATCTCGCCCGGCACCGCGAGGCGCCGGAAGTCGCGGTCGCTGAACGACTCCGCGATCTGGCTGCACGGCGTGGTCGTGCGCGTCAGCTCGACGAACACCTCGTCACCGAGGAGCAGCTGCGTGCCCTCGCTCAGCGTCGCCCAGCGCAGGCCGCTGATCGTGACGTTGTCGCCCGCCGAGCCGGGGTAGATCGGGTGCCCCTCGGCCTGCAGCTTCTCGATCACCTCCACGGCGAACAGGCACAGCGCGCGCTCGGGGCCGCCGTGGATCTTGGTGTGCTCCTGGCGATCGCCGGCCATGCCGAGTGGGCCGACCGCGGCCTCGCGAACCGCGTGCTTGGGCACGCCACCGTCGGACACCGAGAGCTGGAAGATGTGGCCGGTCATCGTGGTCCGCTCAGCGCGACACCGGCTCGCGCCCGGCATCGGCGATCCACTGCTGCATGCCGGGTAGCGCGTACACCGCGTCGACGTACGCGCGGCACGACGCGTCGAGCTCGACCCCGTAGGTGACGAACCGGGTCGCGACCGGCGCGTACATCGCATCGGCGATCGTGAACGTACCGAACAGGAATGGGCCCCCGCTCGCGGCGAGCGCCTCGCGCCAGAGCGTCAGCACGCGGCGGGCGTCGGCGAGGGCCTCGGGCGTGTGTCCCTGCCCCGCCAGGTTCGCGTCGATGTTCATCGACATCTGCTGGCGGAGCGCCGGGAAGCCGGCGTGCATCTCGGCCGAGATCGACCGCGCCCGCGCGCGCTGCGCGCGATCGGCGGGCCACAGCTTCGCCTCGCGGAACAGCTCGTTGACGTACTCGCAGATCGCGAGCGAGTCCCACACCACGACGTCGTCGTGATGGAGCACCGGCACCTTGCCGGCCGGGTTGACCTTCGCGATGTTCGCCTTCGTATCGTCGCGATCGAGCAAGATCGTCTCGCACGCGAACGGCGCGCCGGTGTGCGCGAGCGCGAGGTACGGACGCAGAGACCACGACGAGTACCGCTTGCTGCCGACGTAGAGGGTGAGCGCCATGCGGCGCAGTCTAGCAAGCCGCGCGCGATCGGGGCGCACACCAGAGCTACGTGAACGCCGGTACAGCTCAGCGCTCGCGCCAGCCGCCGCCGAGCGCGCGATACAGGTCGGCGAGATTCGTGAGGCGCGCGAGTCGGACCTCGATCAGCTGGGTCTGCGCCAAGTAGAGATCTCGCTGGGCCTCGAGCACGCTCAGGTAGCTCTCGATCCCGGCCCGGTAGCGCTGCTCGGACAGCTCGTAGCGCTGCTGCTCGGCCTCGGCGCGCGCGATCTGTGCGGCGAGCTGCTCGTCGAACGAGGCGCGGGCGGCGAGCGCGTCGGCGACCTCGCGGAACGCGATCTGGATCGCCTGCTCGTAGCGCGCGACCTCGATCCGCTTGCGGACCTTCGCGACATCGAGGTTCGCGCTGTTGCGGCCGCCGGTGAACAGCGGCACCGACAGCTCCGGCGAGAACGTCCACGCCAGCCCGCCGCCGAGCAGGTTCGACAGCGCGGTGCTCGCCAGGCCGGCGAACCCGGTCAGCGAGATGGTCGGGAAGAACGCGGCGCGAGCGGCACCGATGTTCGCGTTCGCGCCGCGCAGCGCATGCTCGGCGGCGAGCACGTCGGGCCGGCGCAGCAATACCTTCGACGGGATTCCGGGCGTGAGGTCGGCGACGATCGACTGCGAGTCGAGCGGCTACGCAGCCGGTAGGTCCGCCGGCAGCGGCTGGCCGACGAGCAAGACGAGTGCGTTTTCGGCCTGCGCGTGCAGCCGGGTCAGCCGGGCCACGTCGGCGCGCGCCGCTTGAAACTGCGCCTCGGCGGTCCGCATGTCGAGCTCGGAGCGCTGTCCTGCCTCGAACATGCGCTTCATCACGTCGTAGGTGGCACGCACCGTCTCCTGCGTGCGCTCCGCGAGCGCCTGCTCCTCGGCGTACGCGCGCTCGCGCAGGTACTGGGCGACGACCTCGCCGACGAGCGACAGGTGCATGGCGCGGTGTGCCTCGACGGTGGCGAGGTACGCCTCGAGCGCCGCATCCTTCAGGCTGCGCACGCGCCCGAACAGATCGAGCTCCCAGGACGCGCTCAGGCCGACGCGGTACCGGCTCTGGCCATCGATGCTGGTCAGGTCCGCACCGGCCGCCGCACCGACCTGCGGGAACAGATCGGCGCGCTCGATCCGGTACTGCGCGCGGGTGAGCTCGACCTGGAGCGCGGCGATGCGGAGATCGCGGTTGTTGGCGAGCGCGAGCCCGATCAGCGTCTGCAGCCGGGCATCGCCGAACATCGTGCGCCAGCCCTGGTCGGCAGCGGCGAGCGAGCCGCCGGTCGCGGCGAACTGGTTCGCGACGGGCGCGGCGGGCCGCTCGTACGTCGGTGCGAGCGAGCAGCCCGCGAGCGCGAGCAACGCGAGGTACTTACGCATGGGGACCTGCCGCGATCTCGGCCGCCGGGTCCGCCGCCGGTTTGCTCCGCCGGCCCGCGATCAGCACGAAGAACACCGGGACGAGCAGCACGCCGAGCACGGTCGCCGACAGCACGCCGCCGACGACCGCGATGCCGATCGCGTTCTGCGCACCCGCGCCGGCGCCCTTGGCGATCGCGAGCGGCAGCACGCCGAGGACGAACGCGAGCGACGTCATCACGATCGGCCGCAGGCGCATGCGCGCGGCCTGCAGCGCCGCGTCGACCGCCGACAAGCCGGTCGCCATCAGGTCCTTCGCGAACTCGACGATCAAGATCGCGTTCTTCGCGGACAGGCCGATGGTCGCGAGCAGGCCGACCTGGAAATAGACGTCGTTCGCCTGCTTGCCGAGGAGCGTCGCGATCACCGCGCCGAGCACGCCGAGCGGCACGACGAGCATGACCGATACCGGGATCGACCAGCTCTCGTACAGCGCGGCGAGGCAGAGGAACACGACGAGCAGCGACAGCCCGTAGAGCACCGGAGCGTTCGCGCCGGACTGCTGCTCCTCGTAGGCGAGGCCCGACCACTCCGAGCCGATGCCCGCGGGCAGCTGGCTCGCGATCTGCTCCATGGCAGCCATCGCCTCGCCGGAGCTGTGGCCCTCGGCGGGCTCGCCCTGGATCGAGATCGTCGGGAACCCGTTGAAGCGATCGAGCTTCGGCGGGCCGTACGCCCAGTGCCCGGTCGCGAACGCGGAGAACGGCACCATCTCGCCGGCCTTGTTGCGCACGTACCAGCGCCCGAGGTCCTCGGGCTGCATGCGGAACGGCGCGTCCGCCTGCATGTACACGCGCTTGGTACGGCCCTTGTCGATGAAGTCGTTGACGTACGTGCCGCCCCACGTCGCGGACAGCACCGAGTTGAGGTCGGCGATCGAGAGGCCGAGCGCCTGCGCCTTCTCGTGATCGACCTCGAGCTTGTACTCGGGACGATCCTCGAGGCCGCCCTGGCGCACCTTGGTCAGCGCCGGGTTCTTGTTCGCGGCGGCGAGCAGCTGGTTCTGCGCGGCGACGAGCGCCTCGCGGCCGAGGCCGGCCCGGTCCTCGAGCTCGAGCTGGAACCCGCCGACACGGCCAAGCTCGCTGATCGCCGGAGGCGAGAACACGAAGACCGTCGCTTCCTTGATCGCGCCGAACGCACGCGTCGTACGCTGCGCGACCGCCTTCGCCGAGAGCCGCGGGTCCTTGCGCTCGTCCCACGGCCTCAGCTTGACGAACGCGGTACCGACGCTCTGGCCGCGGCCGCCGAACCCGAAGCCGCCGATCGTGAGCACCGCCTCGACCGCGTCCTTCTCCTCGGTCAGCAGGTGCTCGTTCACCCGTTCCATCACGGCGCGCGTCTGCTCCTGCGTCGCACCGGATGGCAGCAGCACCTGGACGACGAGCTGGCCTTGATCCTCGTCGGGCAAGAAGCCCTTCGGCATCCGCATGAACAGCATCGCGAGCGCGACACCGAGCACCACGTAGACCAGCAGTGCCGGCACCTTGCGCCGCACGAGCATGCCGGTGGTCCGCGCATAGCCGTGCTGGGTCCGCTCGTACGCCCGGTTGAACAGGCCGAACAGGCCGCGGCGCTTGCCGTGGGGCACCGGCTTGAGGATCGTCGCGCACAGCGCGGGTGTGAAGATCAACGCGACGATCACGGACAGCGTCATCGCCGACACGATCGTGATCGAGAACTGGCGATAGATGACGCCGACCGAGCCGCCGAAGAACGCCATCGGCACGAACACCGCCGACAGCACGAGTGCGATGCCGACCAGCGCGCCGGTGATCTGCGACATCGACTTGCGCGTCGCTTCCTTCGGCGGCAATCGCTCCTCGGACATCACGCGCTCGACGTTCTCGACCACGACGATCGCGTCGTCGACGAGTAGACCGATCGCGAGCACCATGCCGAACATGGTCAATGTATTGATGCTGTAGCCGAACGCGGACAGGACACCGAATGTCCCGAGCAACACGACCGGCACGGCGAGCGTCGGGATCAGCGTCGCGCGGATGTTCTGGAGGAACAGCAGCATGACGAGGAACACGAGACCGATCGCCTCGAGCAGCGTGATCACGACCTCCTCGATCGAGATCCTGACGAACGGCGTCGAGTCGACCGGGTACACGGTGCGCAGCCCGGGCGGGAACGTCTCCTCGAGCTCGGCGAGTCGCTTGCGGACCGCAGCGGCCGTATCGAGCGCGTTCGCGCCGGCAGCGAGCCGGATCCCCATGCCCGACGTCGGCTTGCCGTTGTAGTAGCTCTCGACCTCGAAGCTCTCGCCGGTGAGCTCGACACGCGCGACGTCGCGCAGCCGCACCTGCGAGCCATCCGGGTTGACGCGCAACAGGATCGCCTCGAACTCCTCGGGATGCTCCAGGCGGGTCTGCGACGTGATCGTCGCGTTGAGCTGCTGGCCCTTCACGGCGGGTGCGCCACCGAGCTCGCCGGCGGAGACCTGCGCGTTCTGCGCGAGGATCGCGGCGCGCACGTCCGTCGGCGTCAGCTGCAGGCTCGCGAGCTTGTCGGGATCGAGCCAGATGCGCATCGCGTACTGCGAGCCGAACACCTGGATGTCGCCGACACCCGGCACGCGGCTCATCGGATCGAGCAGGACCGACGCGACGTAGTCCGAGATGTCGTTACGGCTCATGCGGCCGTCCTCCGACACCATGACGGGAATCATGAGGTAGTTGCGGTTCGACTTCGCGACGCGCACGCCCTGGCGCTGGACCTCCTGCGGCAGCTGCGGCATCGCGAGCTGGAGCTTGTTCTGGACCTGGACCTGCGCGATGTCCGGGTTCGTGCCCGGCTCGAACGTCAGCTCGATGCTCGCGGTGCCGACCGAGTCGCTCGACGACGAGATGTAGCGCAGACCGTCGAGGCCGGTCATGCGCTGCTCGATCACCTGCGTGACCGTCTCCTCGACCGTCTGCGCGGACGAGCCGGGATAGGTCGCGCGCACCGTGATCGCGGGTGGTGCGATCTCCGGGTACTGCGAGACCGGCAATCGCGTCAGCGAGATGACGCCGGCGATCGTGATCATGATCGCGATCACCCACGCGAAGATCGGGCGATCGATGAAGAACTTCGCCACGGCTCTACTTCCCCGTCTGCGCGTTGGCCTGCTTCGTGTTCGCCGGCACTGCCTTCACGGTCGCGCCCGGGCGAGCCTTCTGCAGCCCGTTGATCACGATCTGCTCGCCGCCCGCGAGTCCCTTGGTGACGAGCCACGCGTCGTCGATCACGCGATCGGTCTCGAGCTCGCGGCGCTCGACCTTGCCGGACTTGTCGACGAGCAGCACGAACGGCTGGCCGCCCTGATCGCGCTGGACCGCGCGCTGGGGCACGAGCAGCGCGGCCGGCTTGGTGCCCTCGGCGATCCGCGCGCGCACGAACATGCCGGGCAGCAGTTCCGCCTTGGGATTTGGTACGACGGCGCGCAGCGCGACCGACCCGGTCGTCTCGTCGACGCTGGCGTCCGCGAACTGCAGCGTGCCGACCTCCGGGTACTCGCGGCCGTCCTCGAGAATGACGGTGACCTTTGCCTTGCCCTCGACGGTCTGCAGCTGGCCGCTCTCGAGCGCGCGCCGCAGCCGCATGAGATCGCCGCTCGACCACGTCAGATCGACGTAGAGCGGATCGAGCTGCTGCACGGTCGCGAGCAGCGTCGCCGCCGACTGTTGAACATAGGCGCCTTCGGTGACCGCGCTGCGGCCGATCCGGCCCGCGATCGGCGCGTCGACGGTCGTGTAGTTGACGTTGATCCGCGCGCTCTTGATCGCGGCGCGCGCCGCTGCCACCTCGGCCGCCGCGCTCTTCTGACGGGCGATCGCGTCGTCATATTCCTGACGGCTGACGGCGTTGGTCTCGATCAGCTTCGTGTAGCGCTCGGCCAGCGACTTCGTCGATGCGGCCGTCGCCTCGGCGCGCGCGAGCTGCGCCTGGGCGCTCTCCAGCGTCGCCTGATAGGGCGCGGAATCGATCTTGAACAGGGGCTGGCCCGCCTTGACGTCGCTGCCCTCGGTGAACAGCCGCTTCTGCACGATCCCGTTCACGCGCGCCCGGACCTCGGCGACCCGATACGCCGACGTGCGGCCGGGAAGCTCGCGCGTCAGCACGACGGACTGCGGCTGCACCGTGATGACGCCGACCTCCGGGGTCGGCGGAGGACCGGCGGGCTTGCGCGCGCTGTCATCCTTGCCGCACGCGGCAACGATCAGGACCAAGCTAAACAGCGACTGTAACTTCACGATGTTCCTCGCGAGGAATGCATCACCCACGCCCACCCGGCGGCCGACCCTACCAACCGGCACCGCTCGGCGCCGGCTGCTTCACACTCCGCAACACGTCTCCGGATTGGATCGGCACCCGAGGGGCGCTGATACCATGCCGGCGCCCGCGAGGCAGGTGCCATCTGGCCGGCAATGTCCCGGCCCGCGGTACGCTGCGTTCCATTCGAGTCGCCGCCGCGGCCCGTGAACGGGATTGCGGTTCACACGCCGAACTTGGCGAGCTTCTTGTGCAGGCCCTCGCGCGTGATGCCGAGTGTGGCCGCGGTCCGGGTCTTGTTGCCGCCGTGGTCGCGCAGCGCCTCGGCGAGCAGCCAGCGCTCGACCTGCTCCATCATCTCCTTGAGCGTGCCCTGCTTCGGCGCGATGCGCGTGACCGTGCCCTCGATCTTGCGCAGGCGCGGCGACAGATCGGTCACCTCGATCCAGTGGCCCGACTCGGCCTGGATCACGATGCGCTGGATCTCGTTCTCCAGCTCGCGGATGTTGCCCGGCCAGTTGTACGAGGCCAGCGCATCGATCGCGTCCTGCGTGAAGCCGGGCGACTCGATCCGATACTCCCCGGCGTAGCGCTTGAGGAAGTGCGCGGCGAGCGCCGGGATGTCCTCGCGGCGGTCGCGCAGCGGCGGCAGCTTGATCGGGAACACCATCAGCCGGTAGTAGAGGTCCTGGCGGAACCTGCCCTTCTCGACCTCGGCGGCGAGGTCGCGGTTCGTCGCGCAGATGATCCGGACGTCGACCTGCTTCTCGCTCGTCGCGCCGACCGGCCGGATCGTGCCCTCCTGAAGGACGCGCAGGAGCTTGGCCTGCAGCGACACCGGCATCTCGCCCATCTCGTCGAGGAACAGCGTGCCGCCGTCGGCGATCTCGAACAGGCCCTTCTTGTCGCTGTCGGCGCTCGTGAACGCACCGCGCTTGTGGCCGAACAGCTCGCTCTCGAGCAGGTTCTCGGGCATCGCGGCGCAGTTCTGGGCGACGAACATCTTGTCGCGGCGCGACGACTGATGATGGATCGCGCTCGCGATCAGCTCCTTGCCCGTGCCGGTCTCGCCCTCGACGCAGACGGTCGCGCGGGTATCGATCACCTTCTCGAGCTGCGCGAGCACGGCCTTCATCGCCGGCGACTCGCCGATGATGTTGTCGAACTTGATCTTCTGCTCGCGGCGCTTGAGGTAGACGTTCTCGCCGCGTGCTCGCTCCTCGGCGACCCGCAGGCGCTGGACCAGCGTCGCGTTGTCGATCGCGAGTGCGGCCTGCGCGCCGAGCAGCAGCGAGACCTCGAGGTCGCGCTCGTGGAACATGCCGGCGGACTGGCGGTTGTCGGCCTGGATGAGGCCGATGATGTCGTCGCCGCGCCACAGTGGCACCGCGATCATCGACAGGATCTGGCCACCCATGATCGACTCGCTCGACGACAGCTCCTGCTGTGCGTTCGCGGTCAGCAGGGCCGCGCGGTCGGCGAGCAGGCGACGCAGCACCGAACGGCTCGCGCGCACCGGATCGGGGACCTGCCCGGCCGCGACTCCCGGGCGCTGGCGCGACACCGCGAGCGCGAAGCGATCCTTGTCGTGCTCGGACCGGAGCAGGATCGCGACGTGCGTCGCCCGCGGGAGTAGCTCGAACGTCGCCTCGACCGTGGCCTCGATCACCTCGCTCGGCTCGAGCCGGGCGCCGAGCGGCTGCAGCGCCTTGTAGACACGCAGTGCCTCGGCCGGCTGGCCCTCGATCTGATCCGTGACCTGCGGCAGGTCCATGATCGAGCGCGAGGCGACCAGCCGATCGCCGAGATCCTCGTCGCCCTCGTCGCCGATCCGGACCGCGACGCGCACCGGATCGTTGCGGTTGCCGAGCAACAGGACGTCCCCGTCGGCGAGGGCCAGCTCCCAGCGAGTGGTCGCGTCGATCGGGATGCGCTGGCCTTCGCGTTCGATGGCCGAGCCGTTCGTCGAGCGCAGATCGCGAAACACGTAGTGCTCGCCGATCTGCGTGATCATCGCGTGATCGCCGGACAGGTGGAAGTCCGTGAGCACGATCGTGCTCGCCGGCGAGCGACCAATCGTCGCCGTCACGCCGCCGACGCGATGGACGCGCTGAGCGGTCGAACCCTGCAGGATCTCCAGAACGATCACGTGGTAAACAAGTAGCCCGTCGGGCTGACCCTCCCGGGTTTATACTGCACCCTCGATCCTCGCGCATGTCCTCGGGACCTTCGAAAGTTATCGTCCTGGATCCCGACCCTCGGGCAGGACGGCAGGTCCAGCTCGGCTTCGAGCGGGAGGGCGTGCCCGTGCTCGTGCCCGCGCTGCCCATCGAACCGGCGGCACTCGAGCTCGGGAGCCTGGCGCTCGGGGACGCTACCGCCGGCGTCGTGCTGGTCGGCGGTGATGGCGCGCGGGCGCTCGAGCTGGTGCGCCGCACGCGTGCCTGGCTGACCGAGACCGGCACCAATGCCCCCCTCGTGTTCACCGGGCGCGGGCCCGCACGCAGCGAGCTCGAGGCCGCCGGCGCGGACGAGGTACTCGCACGCCCGACCTACCTGCGCGATGTCGTCACGATCGGCCGGTTACTGCGGGGCATTCCCGCGGGTCAACGCGATCACCTCGTCGGCAGCCTGGTCGAGACGACCGGTGTCC
This sequence comes from Kofleriaceae bacterium, assembly GCA_036794935.1. Lineage (GTDB taxonomy): Bacteria > Myxococcota_A > Polyangia > Haliangiales > Haliangiaceae > JABFXX01. The sequence goes on from DAIRFU010000028.1 coordinate 10,550, forward strand.
TGACCCTCGTGCGCGCGTTCGCGACGCTCGGTCGCAGCGCGGTGCTCACGCTGATTCGTGGCCTGCGGCGCGGTGAGGTTCGCTTCTACCTCGGCGAGGTCACGTCGGCGCAGGTCGGCCTGATCCACGGCCAGGCGGCGCTGCACCAGCTGCTGTTGTGGACGGACGCGCGCTTTGACTACGCGCACGAGGACATCGTCCGGCGGCAGCAGATCCCGCTGGCTCCGGACGAGCTGTTCGCGGATGCCGAGCAGTTCCTCGAGGGCGTCCGCGAGCACGCGGGTGCGCTCTCGCCTGCGACGGTGCTCGAGCAGGACGTCATTCGCGTGCAGTCGCTCGGCAAGCAGATCCCGACCGAGGTCCACGGCGTGCTCCGGATGTTCGATGGGCACCGCGTGCTCGCCGACGTGCTCGAGGACTCGCCGTACCGCGTGTTCGAGACCCTGCGTGTCGCCCAGAAGGCGGTCGAGGCCGGCCTGCTCCGCCGCGTCGAATCGCAGCGCCCCAAGGCAACCTGGCGCGCGGTGCTCGCGATCGAGGAGTGGCTCGTCGGGAATGAGACGCGCGACGCCGTCGTCGAGCGTACCGCCGCTCTCGACACCGGGCCCGTCAAGACGCCGCGCAAGGAGAAGACGAAGGGCAAGGGCAAGGGCAAGCGCCGCCACAAGCGGATGAAGGCGCTGAACCCGCAGCCCGAGGCGAAGGCGGAGATCGACTGGGGCGCGCTCGTCCCACGCGTGATCGGTGCCGAGGTCGGCTCGCTCTCCGGCGTGGTGCCGGCGCAGGAGACGCACGGCGAGGTCGAGCTCCCGACGCGCGACCGTCCACGCGAGGGCCTCGAGGCCTTGATGGACACCGACAAGCGGCACCGGATCTTCCCGACCGACATCGGGCTCGAGCCCACGGTCGTGATCGCGAGCGAGTCCGACGAGTGGCAGCGAGTGAAAGAGGCTGCCGAGGCCAGTGCCGTCGCCGAGGCCGAGGCCGCCACCGAGGCCGCCTCGCGCGCTCGCGCGAATCCCGATTCCGCCGCGGACGCCGTGCCGACGCCCACCCCGGTGCTCGAGACGCGACCGAGCCGCAAGAAGCGTAAGCGGGGTGCAGCGGGGACTCCCGTCGCCGAGGCGGGGAGCAGCGGCGAGATCGCTGCCAGCGTGGCGGACACGCCGCCCGCCGGAATGCCTGCCGCGAACATCGCGGAGGCCGCCGCCGTGCTCGCCGAGCAGCGAGCAAGGGCGAGTGTCGAGTCGGCGGATCACGCCGCAGCCGCAGCCGCGAAGGCGAAGGCCGAGGCAGACGCAGCAACGGCAAAGGCGAACGCCGAGACAGCAGCGAGAGAAGAGACCGAAGCCGCCGCGAAGGCGAAAGCCGACGCAGATGCCGCGAAGGCGAAGGCCGACGCAGAGGCCGCGAAGGCACAGGCCGACGCAGAGGCCGCGAAGGCACAGGCCGACGCAGATGCCGCGAAGGCAAAGGCCGACGCAGATGCCGCGAAGGCAAAGGCCGACGCAGATGCCGCGAAGGCACAGGCCGAGGCGAAGGCGAAGGCCGACGCAGAGGCCGCGACGGCACAGGCCGAGGCGAAGGCGAAGGCCGACGCAGATGCCGCGAAGGCAAAGGCCGACGCAGACGCAGCAACGGCCAAGACGAACGCCGAGATAGCCGCGAGAGAAAAGAGCGAAGCCGCCGCGACAGCGAAGGCCGTGGCAGACGCCGCGAAGGCCAAGGCCGACGCAGACGCCGCGAAGGCGAAGGCCGATGCGAAAGTCGCTGGCAAGGCGAAGTCCGAGCTGGTCGGCGGGCACGCGAGGAGCCGGCTCGCCAACCTGCCGGCCCGGCCGCCGGGTGCCGACGAGATCGATCCCGCGACGGCGGCACTCGTCGCCGTGCCCCAGTACCTCGGCGAGATGAAGAGCGATCCGGTCGCCGCCGTCACGGCGGCGCCGGCGACGAGCGCGGAGCCGCGCACCGTGCGCGCCGGCGCGACCGACGCAAAAGAGCTGGTGCGCGCGCTCGTTTCCGAGGCCGTACCGACGGCGGCCGGCGCGAACGAGGCGGGCGCGAGCGACGCGAGTGCGGCTCCCGCGAACCAGCCCGATTCGGCCGCTACCACCCGTCCCGTCCACGCGACCGATGACCCGGTCACGATGCCGTTCATCCGACCGAGCGCCGAGGAGATCGAGAGCACGCCGTCGGGCGCGGATACCTCGGCCCCCTCGGCCAGGCCGGCGGGGCCGGCGGCACCGTCGGGATCGACAAACGCACTGATCGCCGAGCCGGTGACCGTCGCCGAGGGGCGCGCGACGTCGGTGGCGATGACAGATCTCGTCACCGTCTCGGGATCCGCCGACACGGCGGTCGTCACCGCGTCGCCACGCTTCTTGATCAGCGAGCAGCCGGCGGTCGCGCCGGTCGCGTCCACCGAGCAAGCGCGCACCATCACCTCGCCGAAAACCGGGCCCATCGCGGTGCCGACCGCAGGCGGGGCTGGCGGCGAAGGTGCGGCTGCCGCTGCCGGTGCGAGCGCGCCGGCGCGCGACGACGCCGCCCCCGAAGCTGCCGAGGACGAGCCCTCCGACGGCGTCGTGCGTGCGGTGATCGCCGCGGCGGATACGGCTCGCCTCGCGCGCGCCGCGCGCATGCGGCCCCCGGCCCCCGAGCACGATGGCCCACCGATCAAGGAGACGACCGGCGAGATCCGCGAGAAGCCGCGCAGCGATCGAGAGCCCGAGGTCGCCGAGCCGTCGATCCTCGTCGCCGATCTCGCGGCCGCACACGACGCGATCGCCGCTGCGGTCGCGCGATCCGGGGCCGCCGCGGTCCAGCCCTCGCCGGCCGATGCCGCATCACCCTCGCGCGAGCTCGAGGTCTCCGATGTGCGCCGGGATGCGGTCGCGTTCACCGAGGCCGAGGAGGCGTTCTTCCGGGGCGCCGATCAGGCGGCGCCGGTTCCGCGCGCGTTCGAGCCCGAGACGTTCGACGATCTCGACGAGGGCTACCAGCCGCCGAAGTTCTGGGAGCGCGTGTTCGGCCGGAAGTCGAACAAGCCGCGCTGACCGCGCGACGTGCATCGCCGAGTGGCGAGCGAGCGCTCTACTTCGCCTTCCACTCGAGCTCGACGCCGCCCCGCACGCTGCTCATCCGCAGGCGCACGCGGCTCGCATCGGGGCCGAGCACCTGCGCGGTCCGCGGAAACCGCGCGATGTACGAGGTGGCGAAGTCGCCGTAGGCCGGATAGTCCGCGCGTACGGTGTATGCGGGCCGCTTGTCCTTGACGATCTCGATGGGCTCGATCTCGTGGCCCGCGTCGTCGACGAGCACGACGCGCCAGACGCTCTTCTTGCCGCGATCGAGATCGTTCTCGCGGCGATCCCAGGTCGTGACCAGGAGCTCGACCTCGTAGGGTCCGGCCATCTCGGCCTGCGCCTGCGCCATGCGCTGATCGCGCGCGTCGCCGGTCAGCTTGCGGAAGTACGCGTCGCGCGATGCGTGGGCCGCGCGCCACGCGGGCGACTTGAACACCGCCGCCAGCTCGAGGATCTCCTGGTACTGGTCGCGAAGGTTCGCCTTGCGGGTCCACTCCTCGGTCACGCGGTCGTAGTCCTCGGCCATCGCGGGCCAGCGCCCGCTGAGATCGACGTGCGGTGGCGACCCGGCGCACGCGATCAGGAACACGAGGGCCAGCGCGCGCTTCATGCGCGGTCCGGCAGGAAGTCGCGCCGCGTGAACAGCGTGGTCAGCGGCGCCTCGGCATCGACGGCCTCGCGGCCGCCGCCGAGGCGATCGACCAGGCCGAGTGCACACAGGACCTCGAGGCCGGCCAGGCGCGCGCGCTCGATCGCGCGCAGGGTGGATGCGCCGGTCGTCACCACGTCCTCCAGGATCACGACGGGCGCGCCCGCGGGCAGCTTCGTGCTCTCGATCCACTGGCCGGTGCCATGCCCCTTGGGCTCCTTGCGCACGATGAACGCCGATCGCGGCCTGCCCGCCTGGAAGCTGCAGATGCTGGTCGCGGTGGCCAGCGGGTCGGCGCCGAGGGTCAGACCGCCGATGGCAATGGCCCGTGGCGCGATTTCATCGATCACCTGGTGGAACAATTCGCCGATCAGGGCGGCCCCCTCGGCGTCGAGGCTGACCTGCTTGCAGTCGATGTAGAAGTTCGACGTCAGGCCCGACGATAGTGTGACTTCACGTTCCTGGAACGAGCGCGTGCGCAACAGCTCGAGCAGGCGAGCACGCTTGGTCGCGAACGCGGGTCGATCGAGCAGCCCCTGGATCACGGATAAACGCTACCACACCGCCGCCTGCGCTCGCTTCAGGCGCCAAGGTGCCGTTGACGTTCCGGGGATCACCCCCTAGAGTCCCCCCAACCGGCGTGTATCTCGTCGACGAGAAAGATGAAGTACCGGTCCGTTCCGTCGCGGACTTGGTCGCGTATTTCTCGACCGCCGGCAAGCCACGCGAGGCATGGCGGATCGGCACCGAGCACGAGCTGATCGGCGTGATCCGCAGTACCGGCGAGGCGCCGCCGTACGAGGGGCCGCACGGCATCGGTGCGCTCCTCGCGAGCTTCGCCAGGCGGCGCGGCACGCCGGTCGTCGAGAATGGCCACGCGATCGCGATCGTGCGCGACGACGCGCAGATCACGATCGAGCCCGGCGGTCAGTTCGAGCTCGCGGCCCGGCCGGTCGGCTCGGATGCCGAGCTGCACGCCGACCTGACCGCCTACGTCGCCGAGCTCGCCGAGTCATCGCGCGATCTGGGCCTCGCCTGGCTGGCGTGCGGGTTGCGGCCGTTCGGCACGCGCGAGGACGTCCCGTGGATGCCGAAGGCGCGCTACGACGTGATGCGCGCGTACATGCCCGGCGTCGGCACGCGCGGCCACGACATGATGCTGCGCACCGCGACCGTGCAGGCGAACCTCGACTTCGCCGACGAGGCGGACGCCGCCGCGAAGATGCGCTGCATCTACTCGGTGACGTCGATCCTCACCGCGCTGTGGGCTGCGTCGCCGATCGTCGACGAGCAGGTCACCGAGTACCAGTCGTATCGTGCGTGGATCTGGCGCGACACCGACAACGCGCGCGCCGGCCTCTTGCCGTTCGTCTTCGAGCGCGAAGACATCTTCATCGCGTACACCGAGTGGGCGCTCGACGTGCCGATGTACTTCGTGTATCGCGGCGGCTACGTGCCGGTCCCCGCGGACCTGACGTTCCGCCGGTTCATGCGCGAAGGCTTCCAGGGACTCGAGGCGACGCTGTCGGACTGGGCCCTGCACCTGTCGACGCTGTTCCCGGAAGGCCGCCTCAAGAAGTTCATCGAGGTTCGCGGCTGCGACTGTGGCTCGCTGCCGATGATCGAGGCACTCGCGCCGATGATGCGGGGCCTGCTCTACGATCCCGCGGCGCGCTCCGCGGCGATCGAGCTGACCGCGACGCTGTCGTTCGCCGAGCGCCAGCGCCTCGCCGACGAGATCCCGCGCGGGGGCTTTTCGACGCGCGCCGGCGCGCACTCGGTCGGCGAGCTCGCGAGCCAGCTCGTCGCGATCGCGCGCGACGGCCTGTCGCGCGTGGCACCGGAGTCGATCCCGCTCCTCGCGCCCGTCGAGGAGATCGCGCGCTCCGGCCGCACGCAGGCGGATCGGATCCGCGAGCTGTGGCAGCGCCACGCAGGCGACCGCGCCGCGCAGATCCAGGCGCTCGCGCACCCGGGCCTGGCCTGAGCAGGCGCCGCGCTGCGACGTCACTCGTCGTCGTCGAAGTCGATCAACACGCCGTCATCGGTGGTCGCGCGCGTCGGCGGCGCGTGGACGATCGGCACCTGCTGGGTTGGCGGCTTGCGTGCCGCGGCAGGAATCGGCGGCGGCTTCGCGTGCGACACGGTCGGCCGCGACGGTCGCAACGTCGTCGGCTGCGGCCCGGTCGGCTGGGCTGGACGCGACGCCATCGGCTGCTGCCCCGTCGGCGACCCGACGCGAGCGCCGCGGACCAGCGGCTGGGGTCCGGTCGGCTGAGGCGCGGGCTCCGGCGCATCGACGGCCGCCCGTTCGATCGGCAGACCCGGCAGCGGACGCGGCCCCTTCGAGGCAGTGCGACGCGAACGTCGCCGGTCGGGCCCCGCGATGTCACCGAGATCGACGTCAAGCGCGGCGAGCGCATCCTCGAGATCCTCGGTCGTCGCGCGCCCGTGCTGGACGACGCGCGGATCGGGGCCGCGCAAGGCCGCCGGCGCGTTCGCGTACGTGTGCGGCTCGTCGAACTCCTCGCCGGGATCCGCGTCGTCGACATCGGGACCGTCGTGCGGATGAAGCGCGGCGTGCGGGTAGTCCTCGGCGAACGTGTAGCTGCTGCTCGGCTCGCTCGATGCGCGACGCGTGCGGCGCTCGTAGCCATGCGCGGCGGGGGCAGCGGCGGCGGGTGGCTCGGGTTGCGCGGCTTCGCGGTCGAGGTCGCGCAGCGCGTCGCGCACGGCATCGCGGTCCAGCTCGCGTGCGGCTTCGCGGTCGAACTCGCGCGCGGCCTCGTGATCGAACTCGTCGTCGGGCGGCAGCTCCTCGTCGTCTCCCAGATCGAGACGTGACGCGAAGTCCTCGCTCGGGTAGCCGGGCGCGGCCTCGGGCGCCGGCTCCGCCGGGTACGCGGGCGCGGCCGGATACGCGACCTCGGCCGGATAGCCGGCCTCCGCGGGATACGCGACCTCGGCCG
>DAIRFU010000028.1:17353-21432 GCA_036794935.1 Kofleriaceae bacterium
CGAGGTGGTGATCGAGTTGCTGACCGAGCTGCTGATCGGCATGCAGCGGCACCTGCTCGGGCACGTCGGCGTACACAGCGGCCAGCGATCCGCCGATCTGCGTGCGCTCGCCCGGCACAAAGCCGCTGTCGCCCGGCGTGTCCTCGGCGAGCTCGTACTCGCCGCTCGCGAGCATCTCGTCCGCTCCGTCGCGATCGAGGGCACGCTCGAACGACGCCACGTCCGCGTTGTCGTCGATCAGCATCTCGCTGTCGCTCGCCGGATCGGTCGTCACGTCGTGCTCGGGCCCGAACAGCGCGCGCGAGGGCCGATGCGTGTCGCCGTCGAGCTCCGCCGGAGCACTCGCGGGCGGCAGCAAGCTCTCCGCGAAGCTCTCGCCCGCCACCATCTGGGTACGATCGTCGCGCTCGAACTCGGCCGTGCCGTCACCGAGCTCCACCCGCACCGACGGCTCGGTGATCGCCGGGTCAGGTGCGACGGGTAGCACCGGCGCCTTCGCCTCCTCCATGGCGGCGCTGACCACGGCCGCGATCGTGGCCGCCGGATCGGCCTCGGTGCCGGCGCGCATCTTCGCCGAGAACTCGGCCGGCGCCCCGTCGTCCACCGGCACCGCGTCATCCGCGGCGACCGCGTCGCCCGGAGGCGATACCGGGCTGCGCACCTCGACCGGCGGTGGCGTCTGCCAGCGCGCGCTGCGGTCGCGCTTCGCGATCGGCTTGCCGCCGAGCTGACGCGCGAGCTCGGCCGATGCCGCCTCGACGCTGATCTCGACCGGTGCGGCGGCGGCCTCGCGGATGGCCGCGAGCTCGACCTCGAGCTCCCCTCCGGCGAGGGCACGCGCGCGCGTCAGCACGCTCTCGATGTCGACGTGCATGTCGAGCTCGGGCACCGGCCGCACGATCCGCGACGACAGCTCTGCGGCGCGATCGATCAGCTCGTCGACCCGCGGCCGCCGTGCGCGCGACTTCTCGGGCGCGAGCGCCGGCACCGCAATCCGGCCCGATGCTTGGTCGCGCGTGATCGGGATCGGCCCGCTGCCCGCACGCGGCGACGTCAGCAAGGACGCCGAGCTGCGCGCCGCCGCTGCCGCGATCGGCCTCGCAACCGGCGGCTCGTCGGCCGGCTTCGCAACCGGCGGCTCGTCGGCTGGCTTCGCAACCGGCGGCTCGTTGGCCGGCCTGGCGACGCCGAGGGGACCCTCGGCGGGCTTCGCCGCGAGCAGCGCGTCGGCTGGTCCTGCCGATGCGACCTGCGCCATCGCCTCGCGCACGACACTGCCTGATTCGGCGCGCGGCTGGGTGTCGACCTCCGAGCGCCGCGCCGCTTCGAGATCCTCCGGGATCGGAATCGCGACATCGGCCAGTCCCATCGCACGCCGCCGCTCGATCATCCGGATGATCACCTCGCGCCCCTCGCGCGACACTCGCATCAGCTCGATCGCCATGCCGAACGCCGCCTTCGGGCGCGCCGGATCGGGAGGCTTGACGTGCTTGACGCGACCGAGCCCGACAAGTACCGGCGTATCGTTCGCGAGCCGCAGCTCGAACTTCACCTCGGTGCCGACCGGCTGGATCGAACGCGTCGGCAAGAACAGACCCGACTTGCCGACGTTGGGCGCGAAGCGACGCACCATCGCGTCGAGGTCCTCGTAGCGAAGCTTGATGCGCAGGACGACCGGCCCCGCCGGCCGCTTCCCACTATTGTCGTCCGGCGGCATGACTGAAGCCGCGCAATTATCCCGCCCGCGCGGCCATGCCGTCAAACCGGTGAATCCCGTGTACGCCTGCCGGCCCCAGGATCCGGAACGGGAGGGGCTGCCGGCGACTCGTCACATGATCTCGCGAGCTTGAGTGCGAGCGAGGCTACCGCGGCGCCGCGCGCGGCCGGATCCGGCACACCATGCCGGACTGCAGCCGAGCCGGCGAGTCGACCAGATCGGCGTCGGCGACGATCATCTGTGCGATCGGGTCCAGCTCGGGTGACACGTGCCGGACCACGGCGCGTGCCTCGACCGTACGCGATTCGAACCTCACGTCGACGACGCTTCCCGACGCGAGCGTGCCCGCCCTGTCCGCAGGAATCGCGAACTTCACGAACAGCTCGTCACTCGAGATCAGGCGCACGATCGGCTGACCTTCGATGACCCGCTCACCAGGTTGCACGTAGCTGAGCGCGACCTTGCCCGCGAGTGGGGCGACGAGCCGGCTATCGGCGAGCCTCGCTGTCAGCTTGGCGATCCTTGCTCGTTGCTCCTCGACGGACGCGCGGCTACGAGCGACCGCCATCTCCGCCTTGCGCTCGTCAAACGCGGCGGCCGTGACCTGGGCCTCGGCGACGATCTTCTCCCGGAACGCTCGCCGCTCGCGCTCGAGCGTGCTGTGCGCTGCGCGCTGCGCGACGCGGGCCTGCGCGACCTCGGCCTGGGCGGTCTTCAGCGTGGCGCGCGCAATTGTCAGTTCCTCGCGGAGCGGTCGGTCGTCGAGTCGGCCGAGTGGTTGCCCCTTGTCGACCTGGTCGCCGAGCTTCACCGCGATCTCGGCGATCGCACTGGTGAACGGCGCGACGACGTCCGCGGAGTTGCGAGGCGTGAGCACCCCCACGTAGCCGTCGACGTCCCCGTCGCCATGCTGCGCAACCGCTGTTACCGGCGAAGACAGCGGCTCGAGCGCCGGATCGCTACCGGGCACCGGTTCCTGTGCGCGACTGCCACACGCGACGAGCACGACCGCGATCGCGATGCGCTTCATGCCGCGCCTCGCGCGGACGCGGGCGTCAGCTGCGCGGCCACGAGCTGGCGATAGTGGCCGGCGCACGCCATCAGCTCGCCGTGCGTACCCGACTCGACGATCTCGCCACTGGCCATGACGAGGATCAGATCGGCTTGCACGATCGTGCTCAGGCGATGGGCAAATACGATGCGCGTGCAGCGGAGGGTCGCGAGGTTTTCGATCACCTGGCGCTCCGTCATCGCATCCAGCGCGCTCGTCGCTTCGTCGAGGATCAGGATCGCCGGCGCGTGGACGAGCGCCCGCGCAAGCGCGATCCGCTGGCGCTGCCCGCCGGAGAGCGATGAACCGCCCTGCGCCAGCAGCGTGTCGTACCCCATCGGCATCGCAGCCACGTCGTCATGAATGACCGCCGTGCGCGCTGCGTGCTGGACCTGGTCGAGCGTTGCCGACGGCCGGCAGAGCGCGATCGCGTTGCGAATCGAGCCCGCAAACAGCGCGGGCGACTGAAACACGACACCGATCTGTCGGCGCAGCGACGTGAGCTCGACACGCGCGAGGTCGTGGCCGTCGAACAGGACCTTGCCTTCGGTGGGCCGGTACAGACCGGCGAGAATGCGCGCCAGCGTCGACTTGCCGCATCCGGACGCGCCGACGACGGCGACCGTCATACCGGGGCGAATGTCGAGCGAGACGTCACGTACCACGAGCGGCGCATTGTCGGAGTACTTGAACGAGACGTGCTGCAGCGTGATCCGGCCCGACAGCCTCGGCGCACGCGCGAGCTCGTGTCCGGCTTGTTCGGGCTCGCTACGCAAGACGTCGTCGATGCGATCCATGTAGCTGCCCATCACCTGGAGCTGAAAGGCGCTGCTCACCATCGTCGCGAGCGGCGCGAGCAACCCGATCGCGAGCGCGTTGATGGCCAGCATCTCGCCCAGCGTCATCGCACCACTCGTGACCTGGACCGCGCCCAGGACGAGGACCACGAACGGAGATGCGGTCACGATCAGATTCGCGAACGCGTCGACGCGCGCCTGCAGCCGGCCGCGATCGAGCGATACGTTCACCTCGTCGACGTAGAGATTCGACCAGTGCTCGACCGATCGCGCTTCGGCGGCACTGGCGCGCAGCGTCTCCATTCCGGACAGCATCTCCATCAAGAACGACTGCGAGCGCGCCTGGACCTCGAGCGAGCGCGCGGTCAGCTCGCGATAGCCACGGCGTGCAACCACGAACACGGTTACCTGGAGGATGCCGAGCCCGATGACGATCAGGCCCAGAGCAGGCGCGAGCGCGATGATCAGTGCCGCGTAGCCGAGGACGAGCATACCGTCGAGGAGCGCGGACAGC
>DAIRFU010000366.1:0-1208 GCA_036794935.1 Kofleriaceae bacterium
CGCGGCTCGAGGCGTCGGCACTCGTGACCCGCGGCGCGCTGTATGCGTACCTGACCGGCGAGTGCCACGCCGATGCGCACCACCGCGCGCGCGTGCGCGCCGAGGCCGAGGCGAGGCTCCACGCCGAGGCCGAGCTGCGCCTGCAGATCGAGGCGCGTGCCCGCGCCCAGGCCGAGGTCCGGCTCCGCATCGAGCGCGAGCAGCGCGAGGCCCGGCTGCGCGCAGAGCGCGAGCGCGAGGAGGCGCGGCTGCGCGCCCAGCGCGAGCGCGACGAGGCCCGGCTGCGCGCGGAGCGCGAGCGCGAGGCCGAGCGGGCCCTCCGCATCCAGGCCGCCCTCGCGGTGCGCGTCGATCTGCGCGCCTACCTCGTCGCGCTCGGTGCCCGCGAGCGGCCGCCGATGCCGCCGGCCGTCGCCGAGGTGCAGGGCACGCCGCCGTTCTCGGGCGCGGTGTGGATCGCCGGCCAGTGGCGGTGGACCGGCGGGCGCTGGATCTGGGAGGCCGGCGGCTGGCGCGACACCACGATGTTCGGCGACGCCGGCAGCTCGGGTGCCGTGATCTCGGTCGGCGGCAGCGCCGGCGGCAGCGTCAGCGTCGGCGGCTCGACGTACGTCGACACCGTGGACACCGTGATCGATACGGTCCGCGATCACCGCAGCGCGCCGGCCGTGTCGAGCCAGCCCGCGGTGCGCGACCACCGCAGCGAGCCGGCGCCAGCCGCGACGCCCACGCCGCGCGATCACCGCAGCGAGCCGGCGAGCACGAGCTCGTCGACGGTCCGCGACCATCGCGATGACGACAGCGGCCCGCGCGTCCGCGACCACCGCCGCTGATCCGGCGACGGTCCGCTCAGTCGTCGTCGGCGACGCAGGCCTTCGCGGCCGCGGCCGTCTTCACGCCGATCAGGCAGTCCGTCTGATCCGTGTTGTTCGCCGACACGCACTTGCTCATGCACAGGTCGACGCCGCGCTCGAGATTGTGCGCGAACTCCGCCATCTTCTGCTTGCGCGCGGCATCGCGCTCGGCGACCGGCAGCTTCTCGATCTCGGCGTTCGCCTTCTCCCAGTACACGAGCTGCGCGTAGTTGCGGCAGGCCTGGTCACACTTGTCCCGGTCGCCCTGGCAGGCCTGACAGCCGGTCGAGAACACGAAGCACAGCGCGACGAGCCAACGCATCCCCCCTGCCCTACCACGGCTCGGCCCGGGAT
>DAIRFU010000366.1:1218-7150 GCA_036794935.1 Kofleriaceae bacterium
CGCCCTGGTCGGGGCGGTGGCGCAGGCCGTCCTCGGTGAATCGCCGGTGCGCGCGACGCCGTGGACGATCACGGGCGAGGTCGGCACCGAGCGCGACACCAACGTCCAGCGCGTGGAGACCGGCGCCGACCTGCCGAGCAAGATCACGGCCTGGGTCATGCGGCTCGGCGCGCGGGCCGACCACAAGGGCACGCTCGGCGGTGGCCAGCTCGCGTTCCACCTCTCGGACTTGACCCGGCTCGTCGCCGACGACGAGGTCGCGGTCGAGAACGTCACCGTCGTCGCCGGCAGCCTGCGCTGGCTTCACCGGCTCGGCGAGCGGCCGGTGCTCGGAGGCATCTCGGCGGCCGCGACCGACGCGCTGCCGCTGTCCGACGCGATCGGCGCGCGCACGTTTCGCAACCTCGGGGCCGATGCGGTCCTCGCGCTGCGCAGCGAGGACGAGCACGAGCTGACGCTCGCGTTCGGGGTGCGCGACTTCACGTACAAGCCGGCGCACGAGTTTGACTGGACTGGCCCGGCGGTCAACGCGCGGCTCGGCCTCCTGCTGTGGCAGGCGCCGGCGCGGACACGCAGTCTCGAGCTGGTCACGACGCTCGGCTTCGAGAACCGGCTGTTCGATGACGTCGCGCTCGCGAACGCGTGCCCACCGGGATCGCCGCCGAACCCGAACTGCACGGCAGCGACGACGATCCAGCGCCGCGACCGCTACCAGCGCGCCGGCATCGAGCTGACGTGGGTCGGCCGTCAGGTCGCCGCGGTCGGCTACCAGATCACCGTGATCGACTCGAACGACTTCGGCCAGTCGCTCGCGCGCCACCGCATCACGTCGTCGGCGACCGCGGCGCTGCCCGGCACGATCTACGGCACCCTGCTCGCGATCTTGCAGATCGATCAGTACCTCGACGGCCGGCTCGAGCGCGGCGGTGTCCAGCAGCAGGAGTTCACGAGCATCGATGACGAGAACCGCAGCTCGCTCCAGCTGAGGCTCGCGCGCACGCTCGCCGGCAAGTGGGCGATCGAGGGCCGCGCCGCGATCTGGCGCAACCTCGCCGGCGGGGCGATGGAGCTCGAATTTCGGCGCGAGCTGGTCTACCTCGGCCTCGTCTACGGCCGCTGATCGGATCTCCGCGCCACGCCCCGAACTCCCGGAAGTGAATGGCAGAGGATCCGAAAACTGAACTGCAAACAGTCGTTTGCGGGTCATTGACCACAAGTCAATCACTCTTGACTCGATTTCAATAAAGGAGCAGAACCAGCTACGACAAATTCCTGGAGGGGGATTCGTGCGCAACCTTGTTCTTGTCGGACTCGTATTCGCAGGCTGTACGACGCTCGAGCTGGATCCAGCGCCGAAAATCATTCACGCGCGGTTCGATCCGGACGCATCGGTGATCCCGATGCCGACGGACGTGCTGCGCGACGCGGCGGCGGGTCGGTTGAACCTGCCGAATGACACCGCCAAGGAACGCGCGAAGCTCAACCCGACCGAGGCCGAGTTCTACGACTACCTCGAGACGCTCGATGGCTGGTCGAGCCTGATGTCGGCGACGGTCGAGTTCACCGGCGCGATCGATCCGACGTCGGTCACGGACGGCACCGTGCAGGTCTGGCACTGGGGCCCGGTGCCAGAGCGGATGACCGACGTGCGGATGACGGTGTCGGCGGATGGCAAGAAGCTGACGCTCGATCCGCCGCGCACCGGCTGGGAGCGCGGTGGTCGCTACGTCGCGATCGTCCGCGGCGGCGCCCACGGCCTCGAGGGCCTCGCCGGCGAGAAGGTCGACTGCGACGCCGCGTTCTACTTCCTGCGCCAGCTCGAGGCGCTCGACACGCCGGAGCACGAGCACGCGTTCCCGGGCGACGATCACGACGAGCGCGTGTCGAACGCGTCGCGGCTCGAGGGGATTCGCGAGGACCTCGCGTCGGCGTTCGACTTCTTCAGCGATCAGGAGGCGGTGCCGCGCGACGAGATCGCCGCGCTGTGGGCGTTCACGGTCACCCAGCAGACCGAGCTCGCGATGGATCAGCCATCGCAGCGCATGCCCCTGCCGATCGATCTGCTGATCGATCCGACGACGGGCCTGCTCGACGTGCCGGTCGCCGAGTGGGACACGCCGGTCGAGGCCGAGGCCAAGCACCGGCTGGCCGAGCTCGACGGCGCGTCGCTCTCGGGCAGCCAGCTGTTCGAGTTCACCGCGCCGCTCGACCCGGCGTCGATCGACGAGACGACGATCCAGCTCTACCAGCTCGGCGCGACGCCGACCCTCGTGCCGGCGACCGTCGAGCTGCTCGCCGACAAGGTCCACCTCATCGTCACGCCGAAATCCGGCCGGCTCGCCGAGCGCACCACGTACGCGCTCGTCGTCGGCACCGGCGTGCACGACGCGGCCGGCAAGACGCCCACGATCATGCCGGTCGGCCACTTCCTGCGCTCGCACACGCCCGTGATCGTCGATGGCAAGAGCCAGATCCACGCGGTCGCCGATGCCGACGCGGTCAAGCTCGAGCACTCGCGGGTGGAGCTCGCCGCCGCGCTCGATGCGATCGGCCGCGACGGGGTGCTGGCGGCCTGGCCGTTCACGACGATGGGCGTGAAGGACGATCTCGTCGACCTGCGCGACAAGAGCTCGCTGCTCGGCGTGTCCCCCGATCCGGCGAACGTGACGACGATGACGCCGGCGCAGGCCTTCGCCGACTTCGTGATCGGCATCGGATCCTCGCTGTACGTCGACAAGGTCTACAACGGCACGATCGAGTCACCGGTCTTCCTCGACAAGGTCACGCGTGCCTGGCGCGGCGACGGTGGCCATGCCGTCGAGAACATCCGCTTCACGATGACGATGCCGAAGGGCGGGACCGGCCCGGTGCCGGTCGTGATCTTCGGCCATGGCCTCATCACCGAACGGCGCTTTGTCCTCGCGCTCGGTGATGCGCTCGGCGCGAAGGGCTACGCCGCGATCTCGATCGACTTCCCCTATCACGGCTCTCGCACGTACTGCGCGAAGGGTGGTCCGATCTCGGTCGTCGATCCCACCGACGGCAGCCTGCTCTCGCTCGAGCCCTGCGAGGCTGGCTCGACCTGCAACGACGAGGGCCGCTGTGTCGATGCGAACGGCAACGGCAACCACCTCGCGATGTTCCCGGTCGTCAACATGCCGGTCGCATCGGGCGCGCGGTTCCTCGAGATCGACCACATCGCAAACACGAAGGATCACTTCCAGCAGGCGCTCGTCGATCTCGGCTCGCTCGATCGCGCGCTGCGGCTCGGCAACTGGCAACAGGTGCTCGGCCGGCCGATCGACACCTCGAAGATCTACTACGCCGGCCAGTCGCTCGGCGGCATCATGGGCGCGGTGTTCCTCGGCACGAACCCGGACATCCAGCGCGCGGTGCTCAACGTGCCGGGCGCGAACCTGGTCCCGATGTTCGACGAGTCGACGTTCTTCAGCCCGCAGCTCGACGCGTTCTTCACGCGCCAGCAGGTCAACCGCGACTCGTTCGAGGGCCGCCGCTTCATGACGGTCGCGAAGTGGTTCATGGACAAGGTCGACCCGGAGCACCTGGGAGACATCATCGGTGCGCGCGCGCTGCTGCTCCAGATGGCGACGCTCGACCTCATCATCCCGAACGACAACACGAAGGTGCTCGAGGAGGTCACGCACGCGCCACGCCGCGACTACGTCGCCGAGCACGCGTTCCTCACGATCCCGATCGAGCCCGAGTACCTGCGCGGTACGCGCGATCTCGCGAACTTTCTGTCCGGGGAGCTGACGCCATGAAGAAGCTCGCGCTTGTCTTGATCCTGACCTCGTCGGCGGCGCAGGCCGGCGGCCTCGCGGTCGCCGAGCAGAACGCGGTCTCGGCCGGCACCGGCGGTGCGGGCGCGGGCCGCGATGACGACGCGGGTGCCGCGTGGCACGCGCCGGCAGCGCTCGCGGACGGCGGCGGCTGGCGCGTGGGCCTGTCGCTCGCGTTCGCGCACCCTGCCCTGCAGGCGCGCGGCGATGACTGGTCGACCGACACCGAGAGCGCGTGGGCGACGCCGCCGCACCTCGACGCCAGCTTCGCGCACGATCAATGGGCGGCCGGTGTCGCCGTCGGCGTGCCGTTCGGCGGCGGCGTGACCTGGCCGGCGACGTGGCCCGGCGCGACCCAGGCGGTGCGCAGCGATCTGATGGTGATCCGCGTCGCGCCGTTCGCGGCGTACCGCCTCGGCCCTCTGCGCATCGCCGCCGGCGCGCACGTCGATGCCGGCCGGCTGCAGATCGAGCGCAACCTCGACTTCATCGACATGCAGGGCGACGTCCGCCTCGATCTGGCGGGCCAGGGCGTCGGCGTCGACGCATCCGCGTACTACGTGCCGCGGCCGGATCTCGGCATCGGCCTCACCTATCGCGGCCGCACGACGATCGCCTTCGATGGCAACGCGAACTTCACCGCGCCCGACGCGTTCTCCGAGAAGACGCCGGACCAGACCGCGGCGACGTCGATGACCATGCCCGACCAGATCGTGCTCGGCGCACGCTGGCGGCGGGGCGCGCTCACCGCGCTGGTCGATCTCGAGTACACGCGGTGGAGCGTCAACGACCGCACGACCGTCGACTTCACCGAGGACGCGACGCCGAACGCGATCCAGGAGAACGGCTGGCACGACACCGCGACGTTTCGCACCGGCGTCGAGTGGAAGAGCGGCGAGACCATCGTCGGCCGCGCCGGCGGTTACTACGATCCGTCGCCGGTGCCGGCCGAGCACCTGACGCCGTCCTCGCCCGACGCGACGCGCGTCGCCGCCACCGCGGGCGCCAGCTGGCGCTTCGCCGCCGCGTGGACCGCCGACGTGTTCGGCGAGCACATGTGGCTGCTGCGCCGCGACACGACCAGCGTCGACACCATGCCGGCGAGCTACGGCGGCACCGCGATCGTGCTCGGGGCGGGCGTGCGCTGGACGCCGGCCACCCGCTGACCGTCGCCGGATCCGGCAGATCGGAGCCGGCGGTTCACGGGCCGAGAACGCGCGTTCACGGCGCGCTTCGTGCTCTGCCCCGAGGCATGCCCATGAAGACGCTCGCCGCCCTGCTGATCGTTGCAAGCTCCGCCACCGCCCGCGCCGACACCGGCAGCTACGAGCTCGGCGCGCGAATTGACGGCTATGGCTTTCGCCGGGAGGCCGCGAGCCAGGACTGGACCGAGTGGCGGATGAACGGCCTCGGCGTGTTCGGCGGCCGCGCGCTGCGGGGCCCGCTGTTCGTCGAGGCCGGCCTCGACCTCTACAGCTCGGTCACACCCGAAGCCGGCGACCTGCCGATCGATCGCACGAGCGGTCTGGTCAGCGGCGCGATCGGTGCGCGCACGCGGATCGCGTCGTGGCTGCGCGGCTACGTCCAGATCGGCGGCGGCCTCGAGCTGACCCGGGTCTCGGTGCCGTACGGCGACGAGCACATCCGTGACAGCAAGGCGATGCCCGAGGGCTTCTTCGGCCTGGGCTTCGACATCGAGATCGCCAGGGGCACGCGCATCGGCTCGACGTTCCGCACCCTCGTGATGGGCAACTTCGACTACGACCCCGCCGGACTCGAGATGACGGATTCGTGGACGTGGAAGCCGGCGGCGGACGTCGTGTTCGACGCCTCGCCCGACGTCGCGACCCAGGTCCAGTTCTACGTCCGTCGCGACCTGTAGCCGCTCAATGCCTGCGCAGCTGACGGGCGCGCGCCTCGATCATCGCGCGCTTCTTGCGGAGCTGCTCGAGCCGGCGGGCCACGGCATCGCGGGCGCGGCGCGCCGCCTCCGCGCGCTGCCTCGGATCGCCGGACCGCGACGCGCGCAATCCTCGGGAGGATGACGATGCGCCCTGCTCTTCTAGCACTTGCGCTGGTTGCCTTTGGCGCTGCCCCGGCGCTCGCCGCACCCCGTGAGATCACCGTCCAGG